>JAIYAB010000267.1 GCA_027489275.1 Hyphomicrobiales bacterium | reverse complement strand
CCGTCGAGCTGCGAGAGGTGCTGCTCGCGCGCCAGTACGAACTCGGTGGCGGTGAGCGCCTGCGCCAGCTCGCGCGCCTCCTGCGTCACGCGCCAGGCATAGACGCCGAGGAAGGCGACACCGAGCAGGATGGCGAGCCAGACGCCGACGCGGTAGACGGCGGGCAGCGCCAGCGGCTCGCCCACGCCCCATGGCAGCGGCAGGGACCACAGCCCGAGCGCGCTGGCGGCCAGCACGGCGAGCACGCCCAGCGCCACCGTCCGCCACGGCGGCAGCGCCGCGGCCGAGATCATGACGGGGGCGAGGAACATCATCGAGAACGGGTTGGCGAGGCCCCCCGTCAGGAACAGCAGCGCCGAAAGCTGCACGATGTCGAAGGCCAGCAGCGCCGTCGCCGACCGGTCGCTGAGCCGCAGGCCGACCGGAAACCACAGGCCGAGCAGCGTGTTGAGGCCGGCCGACAGGGCGATCACGACGAGGCAGGCAAGCAGCGGAAGCGGGAAGGACAGGCCCAGATGGACGACCAGGATCGCGGCCGTCTGCCCGGCTACGGCCATCCAGCGCAGGCGCACCAGCGTGCCGAGGCGCAGGTAGCTCGTGTTTTCGGCGAAGGCGATGCGTCCCGACACTGGCATGGCGGGCAAACTAGAGCATGTCGCCGCGAAAGGGATACGGGATCGCGACGGAATTCTGCCGCGATCCGCTCCGGCGGGCGGGCGGGGCGACGCCGGGGGGTGGACGGACCGGCCCGCTGCACCTACCCATAGCCCACATCTCGCGGCCTCGACGGCCCGGGCGAACAGGATCCCGCCGACGCATGACCGAGCCCCCCGCCATCGCGGTCCAGTCCCTGCGCAAGGCCTACCGCAAGGCCGTCGCCGTCGACGGCATCAGCTTCGCGGTGCCGCGCGGCGCGGTGGTCGGCCTGCTCGGCGGCAACGGGGCCGGCAAGACGACCACCATCGCCATGATCATGGGGCTCGTGCTGCCCACCTCCGGCACGGCCCGGGTCTTCGGACACGACATGGCGACCGACCGGCAGGCGGTGCTGCATCGCATGAATTTCGAGAGCCCCTATGTCGACATGCCGCACCGGCTGACGGTGCGCCAGAACCTGACCGTCTTCGGACGGCTCTACGGCGTGCCGGCGCTGAAGGACAAGATCGCGGGGCTGGCCGCCGACCTCGATCTGACGGACATCCTCGACCGGCCCTCCGGCCAGCTCTCGGCCGGCCAGAAGACGCGGGTCGCACTGGCCAAGGCGCTGATCAACGATCCCGACCTGCTGCTGCTCGACGAACCGACCGCCTCGCTCGATCCCGACACCGCCGACTGGGTGCGCACGCACATCGAGGACTACCGCGCCCGCCGCAACGCCGCGATCCTGCTTGCCTCCCACAACATGGCCGAGGTCGAGCGCCTCTGCGACACCGTGATCATCATGAAATCCGGCCGCATCGCCGACGAGGGCACGCCCGCCGACCTGCTGGGGCGCTACGGGCGGGAAACGCTGGAGGACGTGTTCCTCGACGTGGCGCGGGGGCGCGGCGCGGCGGCGGAGGCGACGCCGTGAGCGCCGCCTCGCCCCGGCCCTCGCCCGCGTTCTCGCCGATGCGCGTCTACGCGCTGGTGACCCGCTACATGTATCTGCTGCGCTCCTCGTGGCCGCGGCTGGTCGAACTCGTCTACTGGCCTACGGTGCAGATGGTCACCTGGGGCTTCCTGCAGCTCCACGTGGGCCAGAGCGCCAACCCGCTCGTCTTCGGGGCCGGCGCCTTCATCGGCGCCATGCTGCTCTGGGACGTGCTGTTCCGCAGCCAGCTCGGCTTCTCGATGTCGTTCCTCGAGGAGATGTGGGCGCGCAACATGGGCAACCTGCTCATGAGCCCGCTGCGGCCGGGCGAGTTCCTGCTCGCGCTGGTGGTGATGAGCCTCGTGCGGCTGTTCGTCGGCCTCGTGCCCGTGACGGTGCTTGCGATGGCCTTCTTCGGCTTCAACGTCTACGCGCTCGGACTGGGGCTGGCGTTCTTCTTCACCAATCTCGTGCTCACCGGTTGGGCGGTGGGGATCGTCGTGTCGGGCGTCATCCTGCGCAACGGCATGGGCGCGGAGGGCCTCGCCTGGACGGTGATGTTCCTGATGCTGCCGCTGGGCTGCGTGTACTACCCGGTGTCGGTGCTGCCGGGCTGGCTGCAGACGATCGCGTGGATGCTGCCGCCGACCTACGTCTTCGAGGGACTGCGGGCGCTCGTCATCGACAACGTGCTGCGCACGGACCTGATGCTGCAGGCCTTCGCAATCAATCTGGGCCTGCTGGCGGCATCCACCGCCGCGTTCCTGTGGCTGGTGCAGGAGGCCCGCAAGGCGGGATCGCTGCTCCAGCAGGGCGAATGAGCCTTTTCTGCACACCGATTGTGCAGCACGCCCGGGAACCGGGCAGGAAAGTCACCGGTTTGCAACATCTACGGCTTTTATGAGGGGGTTCTTTCACCTTCGGCTGATTGTATGAAGCCGTTGAAACGCTAAGCTCCGGCCACCGTCGCCCTCGGCGGCCCGCCGAGGCTGGGAGTGATGACATGCAGTTGCCCTATTACATGTGGTACGAGGCGGCACACGCGATGCTCGCACCGGCCCGGGCCCTCGCCGATTCCACCCGCGTCTTCTACGCCAATCCCCTGAACCCGGTCTCCGCGACGTCCTTCGCCCGCTCCATGACCGCGGGCTGCGAGCTGTTCGAGCGGGCGACGCGGCGCTACGGCAAGCCGGTCTTCGACCTGCCGAACACGCTGGTCGGCGGCGAGCGCGTCGACGTCATCGAGCGCTGCGTATGGGAGCGGCCATTCTGCAAGCTCGTCCACTTCGACCGCGCGCTGGGCGAAATGCGCGCGCGCCAGCCCAAGCTGCTGATCGTGGCGCCGATGTCGGGCCACTACGCGACGCTGCTGCGCGGCACGGTGGAAGCCTTCCTGCCGACGCACGAGGTGTTCATCACCGACTGGGTTGACGCCCGCCTCGTACCCGTCAGCGCCGGCCGCTTCGACCTCGACGACTATGTCGACTACGTGATCGCGATGCTGCGCTTCCTCGGCCCGGATGTGCACGTCATGGCCGTCTGCCAGCCCTCGGTGCCGGTGATCGCCGCCATCGCGCGCATGGAGGCCGAGGACGACCCGAAGGCGCCGCGCTCGATGACCCTGATGGGCGGACCCATCGACACCCGCGTCAGCCCGACGCAGGTGAACGTGCTCGCCGAGAAGCGCGGCATCGACTGGTTCCGCCGCCACTGCATCGTCAAGGTGCCGCTGCCCAACCCTGGCTTCCTGCGCGATGTCTATCCAGGCTTCCTGCAGCTCGCCGGCTTCATGGCCATGAACATCGACCGGCACCTCGAGGCGCATGGCGAGATGTTCAAGCACCTCGTGGAGGGCGACGGCGATTCGGCCGAGAAGCACCGCGATTTCTACGACGAGTATCTCGCGGTGATGGACCTCACCGCCGAGTTCTACCTGCAGACGGTCGATACGGTGTTCGTCAAGCACCAGCTCCCCAAGGGCGAGATGATGCATCGCGGCAAGCCGGTCGACCTCACGGCGATCCGCCGCGTCGGCCTGATGACCGTGGAAGGCGAGAAGGACGACATCTCCGGCGTCGGCCAGACCGAGGCCGCCCACCGGCTGTGCCCGAACATCCCCGACGAGCGCCGGGCGCACTGGATGCAGCCCAAGGTGGGCCACTACGGCGTCTTCAACGGCTCGCGATTCCGCTCCGAGATCGCCCCGCGCATCGCCGACTTCATCGCCAACTGCGAGAGCGACGCGAAGGTCGCCGCACCCGCGACGCGCGGCGGCTCGGTGGTCCGCCTCGGCGGCCGCAAGCTGGTGAGCAAGTCCTCGGACTGACGCGCGACGACATCGCCCTGGCATGCGAAGGCCCGGCGCGATGCCGGGCCTTTTGCGTTGCGGGTCCTGTCCGGCGCGCCTGGGCGGCGGAGGGCGTCAGGCCGCCGGCATCGCGGTTTCGACGAGCCGCGCCCAGTAGCTGACGCCGACGGGGATGAGGCTGTCATCGAAGTCGTAGGCCGGGTGGTGAAGGCCGGCGGTGGCGCCGTTGCCGACGAAGACGAAGGCGCCGGGGCGGGCCTCCAGCATGTAGGAGAAGTCCTCCGCACCCATCACCGGAGCGGCCTCGGTGTTCACGGCGTCGGCGCCGGAGACGGAGGCGGCGACCTGCGCGGCGAACGCCGTCTGCGCCGCGTGGTTGAGGGTCGGCGGATACCCGCGGACATAGACGAGCCGCGCCGTCGCGCCGTGCATGGTGGCGACGCCGTGCGCGATCTCGCCCATGCGGCGCTCGATCATGTCCTGCACGGCGGGCTTGAAGGTGCGCACCGTGCCGCGCAGCTCGGCCGTCTGCGGCAGCACGTTGAAGGCATCGCCGGCGCGCATGTAGGTCGTCGAGAGGACGGCGCACTCCAGCGGGTCGACGTTGCGCGCCACGATGGTCTGCAACGCCTGGACGATCTGACTGGCGATCACGACCGTGTCGATGGAATCGTGCGGGCGCGCCGCATGGCCGCCGCGGCCCTCGATCTCGATGGTGAAGCGATCGGCCGCCGCCATCAGCGGGCCGGTACGGGTCGCAAAATGGCCGACGGGCAGGCCGGGCATGTTATGCATGCCGTAGACCTCCTGCACGCCGAAGCGGTCCATCAGGCCGTCCTCGACCATGGCCTTGCCGCCACCGCCGCCCTCCTCGGCGGGCTGGAAGATGACGACGGCGGTGCCCGCGAAGTTGCGCGTCTCGGCGAGGTAGCGCGCGGCGCCCAGCAGCATGGCGGTGTGCCCGTCATGGCCGCAGGCGTGCATCTTGCCCGGCACGGTGGAGGACCACGGCTTGCCGCTCGCCTCCTCGATGGGCAGGGCGTCCATGTCGGCGCGCATGCCGATGACCTTGTCGCCAGGCAGGCGGCCCCGAATCACGCCGACGACCCCGGTGCGCCCGATGCCCGCCACCACCTCGTCGCAGCCGAAGGCCTTCAGCTTCTCGGCGACGACGCCCGCCGTGCGATGCACGTCGTAGTCGAGCTCGGGATGAAGGTGGAAGTCGCGCCGCCAGGCCGCGATCTCTTCCGTGAGGGCGGCGACGCTGTTGAGAACGGGCATGATAACCTCTTGAAACACTCGGGCCGAATGGTTGCAGGAAACCGGAACCCGACCGGCGGGTCAATCTCCGGTAGCGGCGCGTCAGAGGCCGAACTGCGCCTTCAGCGCGTCGACGTCGGCGAGCGCGATGTTGGACCCGCACAGCACGACGCCGACATGCGCGTCCGCCGGCAGGGACGCGGCGCAGCGCGCCAGCGCGGAGACGGTGCAGCTCGCCGCAGGCTCGCACAGCACCTTCTCGGCCTGGAGCAGCCACAGGAGGTCCGCCACCGCCTCGCGGTCGGGCACGAGGTCGACACGCTCGAGCAGCGCGCGCGCGCCGGCAAGCGTCCGCTCGGTGACGAAGGGCGCGCCGAGCGTGCGGGCGATGGAGGTCGGCCTGATCGTCACCGGATGGCCGGCCGCGAGCGCCGAGGTCATGGTCTCGGCGCCCTCGGTCTCGACGCCGACGACCTGGACCTGCGGCCGGCGCGCCTTGATGGCCGCCGCCACGCCGGTGGAGAAACCGCCGCCGCCGATCGACACGAAGATGTGGGTGAGATCGGGCACGTCCTCGATGAATTCGAGACCGACGGTGCCGTTGCCGGCGATGATGACCGGGTCGTCATAGGCGTGCAGGTTGGTGCGCCCGGCCGCGGCCAGATCCTCGGCCTTGGCGAAGGCCTCGGCGGCGGTGTCCACCAGCTCGACGGTGGCGCCGTGGCGCTCCGTCTCCTCGATGTTGAAACGGGCGGTGACGCGCGGCATCAGCACGAGGGCGTCGACGCCGAAGGCAGCCGCGCCGCGCGCCACGGCGATGGCGTGGTTGCCGCCGGACACCGCGACGACGCCGCGCGCGCGCTGCGCCGCATCCATCTCCATCAGCTTCGCCGCGACGCCGCGGGCCTTGAACGAGCCGCCGAGCTGCAGGCACTCCAGCTTCACCGAGACGCGCCGGCCGAAGCGCTCGGACAGGGCCGGGCTTTCCCACGCGGGCGTGCGGCGGACATGGGGACGGATGCGCGCGAGCGCGGCTTCGATGGCGGAGCCCGTGACGTCGAACATGGCTGTCGTCTCGCAGGGGGAAGATGACGGCGGCCGGCGGGGCCGCGAGGACGGTTATCATTACCCGGGGACGGCGCGGGGTTGTCAATGGAGGCCCGGCAGGGCCGCCGCGCAGCCTGCGCGCACCCGCCACGCTTGACGCCGGCGGCCGCGCTCGCGACGGTGCGCGGGCGGTGGGAGCGACGGGTGTTCATGACGGGGACGGCAGCAGGACTGAGCGCGAGGGAGATGCTGGCGCGGCTCGTGGCGTTCCCGACGGTGTCGAGCGAATCGAACCTCGACTGCATCGCCTTCATCCGCGACTGGCTGGCCGGCCATGGGGTCGTGAGCCACATCGTGCCGAGCGACGACCGGCGCAAGGCGAACCTGTTCGCCACCGTGGGACCCATGGCGCCCGGCGGGGTGGTGCTGTCCGGCCACACGGACGTGGTGCCGGTGGAGGGTCAGGCATGGACGTCCGATCCCTTCGTGCTGACGGAGCGGGAGGGGCGCCTCTACGGCCGCGGCACCTGCGACATGAAGGGGTTCGACGCGCTGGTGCTGGCGGCGGTGCCCGCCATGCTGGAAGCGGGGCTGCGCCGGCCGGTGCACATCGCGATGTCCTACGACGAGGAGGTCGGCTGCCAGGGCGCGCCGCGGATGGTCGAGGCGATGGCCGCGACGATCCCCGCGCCGTCGGCCGTGATCGTGGGCGAGCCATCCGGGATGAAGGCGGTGACCGGCCACAAGGGCTCGGTGTCGTGGTTCACCACGGTGCGCGGGCACACGGTGCATTCGAGCCGGATCGACCAGGGCGTCAGCGCGGTGATGACGGCGGCGCGCCTCGTCACCTGGCTCGACGACGCGATGGAGGAGAACCGCCGCCGTGCCGATCCCGGAAACGGCTTCGAGCCGCCCTACACGACGCTCCATTGCGGCGTGATCAACGGCGGTACGGCGACCAACATCGTCTCGGCCGAGTGCCGGTTCGTCACCGAGGTGCGGGCGATCCCGACGGAGGACGCCTGGACCTACCGCGAGCGCTTCGAGCGGTACGTGCGCGAGACGATCGAGCCGCGCATGCGCGCCATCGCGCCGGAGACAGGCGTCGACCTCACCTTCCGTGCCGCCGTGCGGGGGCTGGCGCCGGAGGTCGACGGCGCCGCCGAGGCGCTGGTGCGCCGGCTGACCGGGGACAACGCCAGCAGCGTGGTGTCCTACGGGACCGAAGCCGGGATCTTCCAGGCGGCCGGCTGGTCCTCGGTGGTGTGCGGGCCGGGCGACATCGCCCAGGCCCACCAGGCGGACGAGTTTCTTGAGATTCGTCAATTCGAGGCGGGCGAGCGGTTCATGCAACGGCTGATTGCGGATCTGGCAGTCTGAACCCGTAAACTGAGGCGGGAAATCCCACTGGACCGGCGACGCGACGCATGACTAAACTTTCGCAGGGGATGATGCGGAAAACTGCATCGCAACAACGACGGGTCCGCCGACCCGCAGCCGGAGGGGCTTCTATGACGTTCCGTAAGACGATCCTGGCGGTCGCGGCAGCGGTCGCGCTGTTCGCCGTGCCGGCGAGCGCCAAGACATTCCGGTTCGCCTTCCAGGGCGACTACAAGTCCCTGGATCCCTACACCCTCAACGAGACCTTCACCCTCGCCATGCACGGCGCGGCCTACGAGGGCCTCACCAAGCGCGGTCCCAAGCTCGAGATCATCCCCGGCCTCGCCGAGCGCTGGGAGATCGTGGAGCCGACCCGCTGGCGCTTCTTCCTGCGCAAGGGCGTGAAGTTCCACAACGGCGAGGACTTCGTCGCCGACGACGTGGTGTTCTCCGCCGATCGCGTGCGGGCCACCGGGTCCAACATGACGACCCGCATCCCCTCCGACGCGAAGTTCGTGAAGGTCGACGACCACACGGTCGACGTGATCCTCACCAAGCCGAACCCGATCCTGCATTACGAGTGGGATACGTGGTACATCATGTCCAAGAAGTGGGCGGAGGCGAACAACGCCGTCGCGCCGACGCCGCCCAGCGCCACGACGCCGGGCTACGCCGCGATCAACGCCAATGGCACGGGCCCGTTCAAGCTCGACAGCCACCAGGCCGGCGTGAAGACGGTGTGGAAGCCGAACGCCGCGTGGTGGGGCAAGCCCGAGCACAACCTGACCGAGGTGATCTTCACCCCGATCGCCTCCGACGCCACGCGCGTCGCGGCGCTCCTGTCCGGCGAGATCGACTGGATGGAGCCGGTGCCGGTGCAGGACATCGCCCGCGTCAACGCCAGCCCGAACGCCTCGGTGATGACCGGACCGGAACTGCGGACGATCTTCCTCGGCTTCGACCAGCGCAATGCCGAGCTGAAGTACTCGAACGTGAAGGGCAAGAACCCCTTCAAGGACGTGCGGGTGCGCAAGGCGTTCTACCAGTCGATCGACGTCAACGCGATCAAGGACCGCGTGATGCGCGGCCTCGCCACGCCGTCGGCGCTGATGATCTCGCCGCTGCTGTTCTCGCGCTCGGGCGAGTTCCAGCGCTTCCCCTATGACGTCGAGGCGGCGAAGAAGCTGCTCGCGGAGGCCGGCTATCCCAACGGCTTCGAAGTCGGCATGGACTGCCCGAACGACCGCTACGTCGCCGACGAGGCGATCTGCCAGGCGGTTGTGGGCATGCTCGCCCGCTCCGGCATCAAGGTGAACCTCAACGCCCAGCCCAAGGCGCAGTACTTCGCCAAGGTGCTGGCGCCGAAGTTCGACACCTCCTTCTACCTGCTCGGCTGGACGCCCGGCTCCTTCGACAGCTGGAACATCCTGCAGAACATGTATGGCTGCCGCACCGACGAGGGGAAGGGCCGGGGCGAGTCCAACCTCGGCGGCTACTGCAACCCCGAGGTCGACGCCCTGGCCGACCAGGTGCTGGCCGAGAACGACGCCAAGAAGCGCGACGAGCTGATCTTCAAGGCCTACGACATCGCCCAGAACAAGGAGGTGGGCTACATCCCCCTCCACCAGCAGGCTCTCGCCTGGGGCGTGTCGAAGAAGGTGAAGGTGGTGCAGCGCGCCGACAACCAGTTCCTGTTCTACTGGGCCAACAAGGAGTGAGCCGCAGGCTCGCAGGCTGACGTGCTCGGAACAGGCCCGGCGCCCCATGCGCCGGGCCTTTTCCTGCACGCAGGCTAGCGGCCCCGGCGACCGGCCACCCCGATGCTCGCATTCATCCTGAGGCGCCTGCTGCAGTCCGTCGTGGTCATGATCACGGTCGGGCTGATCGCGTTTTCGATGTTCCGGTTCGTCGGCGACCCGGTGAACCAGGTCGTGTCGCTCGACACGCCGCGGGAGCAGCGCGAGCAGATCCGCAAGGCGATGGGCCTGGACGATCCCGTCCCGATCCAGTTCCTCAACTACATGAAGCGGGCCGCGCAGCTCGACTTCGGCATCTCCTACCAGTTCCGCACCCCGGTCACGACGCTGATCGGCGAGCGGATGCCGGCGACGCTGGAACTCGCCTTCGCCGCCGCCTTCCTCGCGCTGGCCGTCGGCATTCCGATGGGCGTCTACACGGCGCTGCGACGACACTCGGTGCTGTCGTCCTTCTTCATGACGGTGTCGCTCGTCGGCGTGTCGCTGCCGACGTTCCTCATCGCGATCCTGCTGCGCTACGTGTTTTCCGTCCAGCTCGGCTGGCTGCCGTCCTTCGGGCGCGGCGAGGTGGTCAATCTCGGCTATTGGACGACGGGGCTGCTGACGCTCTCGGGCCTCAAGGCCCTGATCCTGCCGGCGATCACGCTCGGCCTGTTCCAGATGACGCTGATCATGCGGCTGGTGCGGGCGGAGATGCTGGAAGTGCTGCGCACCGACTACATCCGCTTCGCCCGCGCGCGGGGGCTGCGCACGCGCTCCATCCATTTCGGCCATGCGCTGAAGAACACGCTCGTCCCGGTGATCACCATCACCGGCCTGCAGCTCGGCTCGATCATCGCCTTCGCGCTCATCACCGAATATGTCTTCCAGTGGCCCGGCATGGGGGTGCTGTTCCTCGGCGCGGTGCAGAACGTCGACATCCCGATCATGGCCGCCTACCTGATGCTGATCGCGTTCATGTTCGTGACCATCAACCTGATCGTCGACCTGCTCTATTCGGTCGTCGATCCGCGGCTGCGGACCAGCATGAGGGCCGCGACATGAGCACCCCGGCGACGAAGGGAATCGTCGAGCCCGCGCCGGCCGCGGCAGCGCCGAAGGCGCGCTGGCGCTGGCGCGACAGCGACATTCTGGCGAGCTTCCTGTCGTCGAAGGTCACGGTCCTCTCGGCCATCGTGTCCGTGCTGCTGATCGGCGGGTCGCTGCTCGCCCCGCTGGTCGCGCCGACCAATCCCTTCGATCCGGCCACGGTCGACCTGATGGATTCGCTGATGCCGCCGCGCTGGGTGGAGGGGGGCGACCCGCGCTTCCTGCTCGGCACCGACAACCAGGGCCGCGACCTCTATTCCGCCATCCTGTACGGCATGCGCGTGTCGCTGATCATCGGGCTGGCAGGCGTGGCCATCGCCGCAGTGCTGGGCATCGGGCTCGGCCTGTTCGCCGGCTGGGTCGGCGGGCGGGTCGACGCCTTCGTCATGCGGGTGGCCGACGTCCAGCTCACCTTCCCGGCGATCCTGATCGCGCTCCTCATCGACGGCGTCGTGCACGGCATCGTCGGCAACGCGCAGCGCGAGAACACGGCCTTCGCGGTGCTGATCCTGTCGATCGGCCTGTCCTTCTGGGTGCAGTACGCGCGCACCGTGCGCGGCTCGACGATGGTGGAGAAGAACAAGGACTACGTGCAGGCCGCGCGCCTGATCGGCATTCCGGCGCCGCTGATCCTGCTGAAGCACGTGCTGCCCAACGTCATCGGGCCGGTGCTGGTCATCCTCACCATCAACATCGCGCTGGCTGTCATCACCGAGGCGACGCTGTCCTTCCTCGGCGTCGGCCTGCCGCCGACGCAGCCCTCGCTCGGCACGCTGATCCGCATCGGCAACGACTTCCTGTTCTCCGGCGAATGGTGGATCGTCGCCTTCCCCGGTCTCACGCTGGCGGCCTTCGTCCTCGCCGTGAACCTCGTCGGCGACTGGCTGCGCGACGCCCTCAACCCGAAGCTGCGATGAGCCGACCCGTCCTCTCCATACGCGACCTGAAGGTCGAGTTCGTCACGCGCCGCGGCGTGCTGCGCGCCATCGACGGCGTGTCCTTCGACATCGCGCGCGGCGAGGTTCTCGGCGTCGTGGGCGAATCGGGCGCCGGCAAGTCGCTGACCGGCTCGGCCGTGATCGGCCTGATCGACCCGCCCGGCCGGATCGCAGGCGGGGAGATCCTGCTCAACGGCGAGCGCATCGACGACCTGCCGGCGGCCGCCATGCGCGAGATCCGCGGGCGGCGGATCGGCATGGTGTTCCAGGATCCGCTGACGAGCCTGAACCCTCTCTACCGGGTCGGCGACCAGATCACCGAGACGATCCTCGCCCATCTCGACGTCTCCGCGGCCGAGGCGCGGCGGCGCGCCATCGACCTGCTCAAGGAGGTGGGCATTCCCGCGGCGGAGCGGCGCATCGACGGCTACCCGCACGAGTTCCCCGGCGGCATGCGCCAACGCGTCGTGCTGGCGCTGGCCTTGTGCGCCGAGCCGGACCTCGTGATCGCCGACGAGCCGACGACGGCGCTCGACGTGTCCGTGCAGGCGCAGATCATCGCCCTGCTGCGCCGCCTGTGCGCGGAGCGCGGCACCGCGGTGATGCTGATCACCCACGACATGGGCGTCATCGCCGAGACGGCCGACCGCGTCGCGGTGATGTATGCCGGGCGCGTCGCCGAGATCGGGCCGGTCCGCGCGGTGGTGAAGGATCCGCTGCATCCCTATGCGAAGGGGCTGATGGGCTCGATCCCGACGCTCGAGGGCGCAGCCGACAGGCTGGTCCAGATCCCCGGATCGATGCCGCGCCTGAACGCCATCCCCAGGGGCTGCGCCTTCCGGCCGCGCTGCGGGAGCGCCTTCGCGCGCTGCCACATCGAACGCCCCGAACCGCTGCGCGTCGGCGAGCACGACGTCGCCTGCTTCCTCTATGCGCAGGGCGCGCCGGCCGAACCGGCGGCTGCAGGCCCCGGCACGGAGGCGCGGCGATGACGGAGTTCCCGCTCATCGAGGTCACCGACCTGCGCCGCACCTTCGACGTGTCGAAGCCCTGGCTCGAGCGCACCCTGGCGCGCGAAAGCCGGCAGCTCCTCAAGGCCGTCGACGGGGTGTCGTTTCACATCCGCAAGGGCGAGACCTTCGCGCTCGTGGGGGAGTCGGGCTCCGGCAAGTCGACCGTGGCGCGCATGGTGGTGGGCCTGCTGGAGCCCTCGGGCGGCGAGGTGCGCATCGCCGGCGTGCCGATGACCGGCGGCAGCCATGCGGCCGAGCGCCGCCGCCTGCGCCGGCGCATCCAGATGATCTTCCAGGACCCCTTCGCGAGCCTCGACCCGCGCTGGCGGGTGGGCGACATCATCGGCGAGCCGATCCGCGCCTTCGGCGTCGCCGAGAACCGCCGCGACGTGACGGCGCGCGCCGGCGAGCTGCTGCGGCTGGTCGGCCTCGATCCCGCCGACGCGCAGAAGTTCCCGCACGAATTCTCCGGCGGCCAGCGCCAGCGCATCGCCATCGCCCGGGCGCTGGCGGCGGATTCGGACTTCATCGTGTGCGACGAGCCGACCTCGGCGCTCGACGTTTCCGTGCAGGCGCAGATCCTCAACCTGATGCGCGACCTGCAGGACCGGCTTGGGCTCACCTACCTGTTCATCAGCCACAACCTCGCGGTCGTGAGGCACATGGCGACGACGATCGGCGTGATGTATCTCGGCCGGCTGGTCGAGGTCGCGCCCGCACGCCAGCTCTTCGCCGCGCCGCGCCACCCCTATACGCGGATGCTGCTCGACGCGGTGCCGGACCTCGCGATGAGCGGGCGGCCGCGCACGCCGGTGCAGGGCGAGATCCCCAGCCCGATCTCGCCGCCGTCCGGATGCACCTTCCATCCCCGCTGCGGGCTGGCGAACGACCGCTGCCGCGCCGAAGCGCCTGCGCCCATCGACGGGGTGGCATGCCACGCGGTGGCCGAGGGCCGCGTGCCGGAGCTGCGCGCCAGCGCTTAGTCCGCCCCGCCTTGCCGTCCCGGGTCAGGGCCGCGTGGTCGTACGGGGGCGCGTGGTCCGGTACTGGCCGCGGTCGACGGCGACCGCGGTGACGGCGGCCAGCGCGAGGCCGACGAGCCACCACGCCTGCGCCGCGCCCTGTCCGGTGACGGCGAGCACGAAGGCCACCGTCAGCGTCATCAGCGCGCCGGCCGCCGCCCCGCCCTGCAGGCGCGAGGCCGCGCCCACGGCGCGCGCGAGCAGCAGCGCCAGCGCCACCGCGCCCAGGAAGCCGAGCTCGAACCACACCTCGTAGAGAATGCCGCTCGGCGCGCTGTTGGGCACCAGCCCGGCAAGCTTGGCGCGCAGGCCGGTGTCGAGCCCGTGGCCGGTGAACAGCCGCGCAGGATCGTCATAGACGATGCGGCCCCACGACCGCACCATCTCCACCCGCGGATGCGTGATGCCGAACGCCATCTTCGACAACGGGCGCAGCACGAAGGGCATGGCGGGCGCAGCCAGCACCAGGCCGGGGATGAGCACGAGGCAGGTCCAGCGGCCGGCACGCGTGTCGATCGTCGCCACGGCGAACACGGCGGCCCCCAGCGCGAGCGCCACCAGCGCCGCCCAGGCCTCGCCCACGATCAGCGCCGCCGTCACCACCGCGACGAGCAGGAAGCAGGAGACGAACCGGTCCTTCGAGGCGAGCCAGCTCACCGCCGCTGGCGTGACCAGGACGAGAAGGAGGAGGCCGCGGTCGAGGATGCCCGGATCGACCTCGATTCCGGGAACCGAACCGGGCCGCAGGCCGAGCCACAGCGCCATGAGCGCGGACAGGCCGGCGCCGAGCGGCATCAGGTAGAGATTGCTCACGCGCATACGCTGGGGCAGCGCCGCCACGGCGAGGAAGCCCACCGCGCCGATCCCCACCAGATTCACCAGTCGCTCCAGCGCCTCCGTCGGGAAGGGCGACCAGAGCAGCGACAGGCCGGCCCAGAAGGCGAGGAACGCGGCGATGCCGCCTGCTGGGCCGAGGACGGCCCTGCGGGCGCGACCGAGCGGCTCGCGCCCCTCGCTCTCGATGAAGGTCGCGAGCACCAGCAGCGCGATGCCGACCGGGACCAGGATCACGAGGCCGCGGCGCGTGAGCAGCGCCGCCGCGGGCGCCAGGATCACGAGCACGGCGAAGCCGAACCGCCTCAGCAGCGCCGCCGCATCGATCGCCACGTTCGTCGTCTGGGACACAGCCCGGTCCATCGCCCTGCCCGCTCCTGGATCGACACTCTAGCGACACACGCCGCCGGGAACTGTGGGTTCGGAGCAACAGTCGGCGCGAGTCGTGCTGCACTGCACGACGGCAGGCGCGGGGGCAGGACGGCCCGAACCGCCCGGGTGGACACTGCGGCGGGGATGGCGATGATGGGCGGCTCAAACCGAGGCGACCATGTCCCAGACCGACCAGCCTGCCGACGCCTTCGTCCTCTACGACCTGCGCGTCGAGGTGGTGAAGGGCGACCGCCCGATGGTGTGCAACCACAAGGAGGGCGACTTCTTCACCCTCTCCGGCGAGAACCTCGCCCTGCCGCCGGGGCAGACCTTTCCGATCTACTCGCTGGCGGCGCTGCTGCCGCTGCTGCCCGCCAAGCAGCGCGAGACGCACCGCAACGACTGGATGACCACGGACGCGGAGGTGGCGTGTCCCGATCCCTATTGCGGCGGCCGCTTCCGCATCACGCGGATCGGCAAGCGGATCTTCCGTCACTCCGAGGTGACGCTTGTGCCGCTCGACCCGCCCGGCTTCCGCGCCGAACCGGCCTGAGCCTCACAGGAAGAACAGCACCGTCACCAGCCCGAACAGCGGCAGCAGGATCAGGCCCGACCACACCATGTAGCCGAAGAAGCTCGGCATCGGCACGCCGGCCGAGCGGGCGATGGCGTAGACCATGAAGTTCGGGGCGTTGCCGATGTAGGTGTTGGCGCCCATGAACACCGCGCCGAGCGAGATCGCCGCCAGGATCTTCGCCAGCGGACCCATCAGCGTGGCGGGATCGCCGCCGGCGAGCTCGAAGAACACGAGATAGGTGGGCGCGTTGTCGAGGAACGACGAGAGGAGGCCCGTGAGCCAGAAATAGGCGACGGGCGAGGGCGTTCCATCCGGCCGGGTGACGAGCGCGACCAGCGCCGCGAAAGGACCGTTCGCCCCGGCGGAGAGCATTGCCAGCACCGGGATGATGCACACGAAGATCGCCGCGAAGAGCTTGGCGACCTCGCGGATCGGCTCCCAGTCGAAGCCGTTGGCCTCGCGGTGCTCCTTCTTGCTGATCAGGATCGAGGCAATGCCGACGGCCACGAAGGTGAGGTCGCGCGCGATGAACTGCAGCGGCAGTTCGACGCCGGCGACCGTGAACACGATGCCCGGGTTCCACAGGCCGCTGACCAGGATGGCTGCGATGACGACGCCGATCAGCGCGAAATTGCGCGTGCCCAGCAGGCGGATACGCTTGTCGGGCGTCGGATCGCGCAGCGGCAGCGCGGCCGCATCGGCGCGGTAGAACCAGGTATCGAGCGCGTAGAAAACCGCCAGCAGGATGGCGGAGGAGACGAGCATCGGCCCCAGCAGCGCCGTCGTCGTCCAGAAGAAGTCGACACCCTTGAGGAAGCCGAGGAACAGCGGCGGATCGCCCAGCGGCGTCAGCGAGCCGCCGATGTTCGACACGAGGAAGATGAAGAAGATCACGACGTGCATGTTGTGCCGCCGGTTGTCGTTCGCGCGCAGCAGCGGCCGGATGAGGATCATCGAGGCGCCGGTCGTCCCCACCACGCTCGCCATCAGCGTGCCTACGGCGAGCAGAGCGGTGTTGGCGGCCGGCGTGCCGTGGATGTTGCCCGCCACGACGATCCCGCCGGCTGCCGTGAACAGCGCGAACAGCATGAGGATGAACGGCATGTACTCGCGCAGGATCGCGAAGGCTATGGCCCCGGTGGCCTGTGAGGGGCCCACGAAGACATAGAGCGGAACGATGACAAGCGCCGCCCAGATGCCGGCGATGGTGCCGTAGCGGTGGTGCCACACCTTGGGAAAGAGCAACGGCCCGAGCGCGATGGAGAGCAGGATCCCGACGAAGGGAACAGCCCAGACGACGCCGAGCTTGCTGCCGTCGAGCGCCGCGGCGGCCAGGGCCGGCCCGGCGGCGAGGGGGAGGAGGGCGGCGCCCGCGAGGAGCGGCAGGATCGCCCCGAGAGGGCGCGGCAGGGCGGGGCTTCGGAAGGTCACGGCACGTCTCGCAGGTTGGTCCCGCGGGCGGCGGGCTGCAGGGGGGGCGGGTTCGTCATGGCGGATGCCAGCCGCACAGTTAACGCTTGCGGCGCCGTTTGGCACCAGCGTTCTGCGGGCTTAATCGCATCTTCATCGAACCGGCGCAGCGTCGGTGGCCGGGTCGTGGAGATTCACGTCGGGGGACGTCATGTGCCGGTTTCTCGCCTATCGCGGTCGCCCGGTGTTCCTGGAGGATCTCGTCTGCGCGCCGGACCACTCGCTGGTCCACCAGTCGCTCCATGCAGAGGAGACCAAGACGGGCACCAACGGCGACGGCTTCGGCGTCGGCTGGTACGGCGAACGCGCGGAACCCGGCCTGTATCGCGAGGTTCGCCCGGCATGGTCGGACGAGAACCTGCGCTCCATCTGCGCGCAGGTGTCGTCCGGGCTGTTCTTCGCCCATGTGCGGGCGGCCACCGGGACGGCGACCTCGCGGGCGAACTGCCATCCCTTCGTGCGCGGACGCTGGATGTTCATGCACAACGGGCAGATCGGCGGCTATTCCGCCGTGCGCCGCCGCATCGAGGACATGATCCCCGACGACCTCTACCACCACCGCGCCGGCACCACGGACAGCGCAGCCATCTTTCTCGCGGCTCTCGCCGCAGGGCTGGACGAAGACCCGGTGCGGGCCGTCGGAACGACGCTGCGCCGGGTGAAGGCCTTCATGGAGGCCGCCGGAGTGACCGAGGCGCTGCGGTTCACCGCAGCGCTGACCGACGGCGCGTCGCTCTACGCGTTCCGTTGGGCGTCAGACGGGAAGCCGGCGACGCTGTACCACCGCGAGCGCGGCGAGGATCTCCTCGTCGTCTCCGAGCCGCTCGATCGCGCCGAGCCGGGCTGGCAGGCCCTGCCGGTCTCCTGCGCGCTCGTCGCCCGTCGCGGCGCAGCGCCGGCGCTGGCCTGCCTGGATGACGCGCTGAAAGGTGAACACACGCTAAGGTTGTAAAACACTGAACACCAATACCGTACTTACAACCTATTGGTGTAACAATCGCATTGCTTGCAATCGGTCCGTTTTCGACGTATAAGACGAGCCGTTGCTTGTCCTTCGAGATTTCAGAACAGTGTTCACGATGTTCCGCTTTCCCCTTGCCGCCTGCCTGGCCGCGCTTCTGACGGCCGGGCCCGCATGCGCCCAGGCCATCGGCGACGCCAGCTTCGTGCGCAAGGACGTGCGCGGGATTCTGGCGGGACGCCTCGTCCCCGTGAACACGGGCGACACGGTCTACCGCGACCAGATCATCCGCACCGCGGCCGACAGTTCGACCGTGCTCGTGTTCCTCGACAAGTCGAGCATGGCGATCGGTCCCCTGTCCGAGGTCCGGCTCGACGAGTTCGTCTTCAAGGCCTCGGCCGGACCGCGGACGGTCGATGCCGTGAAGGGCTTCTTCCGGTTCATCAGCGGCACAGGCGCCGGGGCGCACGATTACAGCGTGCGCACGCCGCACGCGACGATCGCGGTGCGCGGCACCACCTTCGACGTGCGCGTGACCGAGGCCGGGACCATGGTCGTCCTGCACGACGGCGCAGTCGACGTGTGCAGCGCCGGGGAGTGCCGCTCCCTCTCCCCCGGACACGCGGTCGAGACGCGCAACAAGGGCAAGGGCATGGGCGACGTCCGCCCGGTGCGCCCGAACGACTGGACCTACGGCGAGTCCGCGAAGGAGCATCGCGCCGCCCTCGAGGCGTCGAAGGCGGCGATGGACCGCTTCGCGCAGGCCAATGGCGTCCGCACGGTCGAATCCGCCAAGCAGGCGGCGCTTGCGGCGGGGCAGGTCCCGGCGGCGAAGGCGGTCGAACCCGCGCTGCCCGCCACGCCGCACGAGACCAGCGTCAAGCTGGATCCGCCCAAGCCTGAGCAGATCATTCTGGCTGCCGCGGCCCCGACGCCCGTCGCACCGCAGCCGGTGGCTCCACAGCCTCCCGTGTTGCCGCCGCTTGCCGCCGTGCCTCCCGCTCCGCAGTCCGCCGAGATGCGGCCGGTGATGCCCGTGGTCGCCGACGCGACCGTTCCGCCGGCGCGCGCCGTGGTCGCGGCATCAGTGTCCGATGCGAAGATCGAGGCTGCCGCGCCGTCTCCCACCATTGCGGCCGATGTGCGCGCCGTCGCGCCCTCCCCGGTGGCGACCGCCTCGCTCTCCGACCCGCGGCCTTCGCTCGCCGTGGCGTCAGGGACCGGGTTCGAGGCCTCCGGTGGCGTGCCCGATCGTGCACGGGATGCGCTCGCCGGGACGGCGGGCACGGAAGGGACCGCCGCTCCTCGCGTCGCCGTCGTGCTGCTTCCGGCTCCCCTTGTCCCGCCGCATCCGCGGCACCAGGCGGTGGTTCGGGCCGGCGAGCCCGCCCCCGCACCGCGCGATCCGATGCCGGCGTCGCCCGAGCGGATCAACCAGGCGGTGATCCCCAACAACAAGGGTGAAGGCGGCGACTCCGCCTGAGCCCGGCCGGTACGCCCGGCCTTCTCCCCGAGCGCCTCTGTCCCCTGCCGCCGGTTTCGCCGGCTGGGGACAGTCGTCGTCAGGCGGCGGCGAGGCGCGTCGTGATCATGTCGCGCAGGGACCGCAAATCCCGGGCGAACTGGCGGATGCCTTCTGCGAGCTTCTCCGTGGCCATCGCATCCTCGTTGAGGGCGAAGCGGAAGGCGGGTTCGGACGTATCAAGCCGGTCCGCGCCCACGGCGGCGGAGGCCGCGGCGTCGAGCTTGCGGGGCAGCGGCCCGGTGTCCGCCGCCAGCGTCTCCAGCAGCGCCGGCGCGATGGTGAGGCGGTCGCAGCCCGCCAGCGCCTCGATCTCGCCGACGGAACGGAAGGACGCGCCCATCACCACGGTCGGATGGCCGTGGCGCTTGTAATAGGCGTAGATCCGGCGCACCGAGAGCACGCCCGGATCCTCCTCCGGGCCGAAGCTGCGGCCCTCCGCCTTGACGTGCCAGTCGAGGATGCGGCCGACGAAGGGCGAAATCAGGAAAGCTCCGGCCTCGGCGCAGGCCGCCGCCTGGACGAGCGAGAACAGCAGCGTGAGGTTGCAGTCGATCCCCTCGCGCTGGAGAATTTCCGCAGCGCGGATGCCCTCCCAGGTCGCGGCGATCTTGATCAGGATGCGGTCGCGCCCGATGCCGCGCGCCGCATAGGCGGCGATGATGGCGCGGGCCTTCGCCACCGTTGCGGCGGTGTCGAAAGAGAGGTCCGCGTCCACCTCGGTCGAGACGCGGCCTGGCACGATCGCGGTCAGCTCCGCGCCGAAGCTCACGGCCAGCCGGTCCGCCACGGCGGCGGCGACGGTCGCCGGGTCGCCGGCCTGCGTGCGTCCCCAGGCCAGAGCCTCGTCGACGATCCCGGCATAGGCCGGCATCTGCGCCGCCTTCAGGATCAGCGTCGGGTTCGTGGTGCAGTCCGTGGGCTTGAAGGCGCGGATGGACCCGATGTCGCCCGTGTCCGCGACGACGACCGTCATCGCCTTCAGCTGCTCCAGCTTGGAAACCATGGATCTCTCCGAAACGCCGCGTTCGGGCTATGCGGCCCGCTTCGAGCTTCCTATCATGCGCGCCGGCCGGCCGGAACCGCTTCACAGGGGGCGGGCGGCCGGGCGCGAGGAAACGAGGGGAGACCGGGCGATGTCCGCCATGACGACCATGCCCACGCGGCGGTTCAAGACCCGCATGGGCGAGACCCTGTCCTTCACGGCCATGGGTTTCGGCACCGCGCCGCTCGGCAACCTCTACCGGCCGCTCACCGAGGCTGAGGCGCAGGCGACCCTCGAGGCGGCCTGGGATGTCGGGTGCCGCTACTACGACACCGCCCCGCTCTACGGGCTCGGCCTGTCCGAAACCCGCCTCAACGGCTTCCTGCGCGCCCATCGCGACACGCCGGTGCTCCTGTCCACGAAGGTCGGGCGGTACCTCACCGTCTGCCCGCCCGCCGAGCGGTCCGCGCAGACCAAGTTCTTCGACGTGCCGAACCGGCGGGAGACCTACGACTACTCCTACGACGGCGTGATGCGCGCGCTGGAACAGTCCTTCGAGCGGCTCGGCGTCGATGCCATCGACATCCTCTACTGCCACGACGTGGACGTGTTCACCCACGGTTCCAAGGCGGCATCCGACGCGCGCATCCGGGAGTTCATGGAGGGCGGATACCGCGCGGTGACGAAGCTGCGCGAGAGCGGCGCGATCAAGGCGATCGGCGCGGGCATCAACGAGTGGCAGGTGGCAGAGGCCATGGCGCGGCAGGGCGACTTCGACCTGTTCCTTCTGGCCGGCCGCTACACGCTGCTGGAGCAGGAGGCGCTCGACAGCTTCCTGCCGCTGTGCGTGGAGCGCGGCATCGGCATCGCGCTGGGCGGGCCTTACAATTCGGGCATCCTCGCCACGGGACCGAAGCCGGGCGCGTTCTACAACTACGACCCTGCCCCGCCGGCGATCCTGGAGCGCGTCGAGAAGATCCAGCGTGTCTGCCGCTCGCACGGCGTGGCGCTCGCCGAGGCGGCGCTGAACTTCCCGCTGGCGCACCCTGCGGTCGTCAGCGTCATCCCCGGCGGCCAACGGCCGGACGAGGTGCGCCGCAACGCGGCGAACCTGAAGGTCGCCATTCCCGCCTCGCTCTGGTCGGACCTGAAGGCCGAAGGCCTGCTGCGCTCCGACGCCCCCGTTCCCGCCTGAGGTTCGCCATGCTCAAGGGTCTCGATCCCATCCTCGGCCCGGAACTCCTCTCCACCCTGCGGGAGATGGGCCACGGCGACGACATCGTCATCGTCGACACCAACTATCCCGCCGCCGCGTCCGGCCTGCCGATCATCCGGCTCGACGGCATCCCGGCCCCGCGCGTGCTCGACGCCGTGCTGTCGGTGATGCCGCTCGACGACTTCGTGCCGGAGGCGGCGTGGCGGATGCAGGTGGTCGGCGACCCGGCCGGCGAGCAGCCGATCTTCGACGAGTTCCGCGCCGTCATCGCTGCGCGGGAGGGCGCCCGCTTCGCCCTCGCCTCGCTGGAGCGCTTCGCCTTCTACGAGAAGGCGCGCAACGCCTATGCCATCATCGTCAGCGGCGAACGCCGGCTTTATGGCAACGTCATCCTGAAAAAGGGCATCGTCCGCCCCGACTGACGCCGCGCGCGAAGGAAATTCGATGTCCGAGAGGATCGACGCCCACCAGCATTTCTGGGATCCGGCCCGGGGCGACTATGGCTGGATGACACCGGAGATGACGGCGCTCTACCGGCCGTTCGGCCCGGACGACCTCGCCCCGCTGCTGGAGGCGGGCGGTTTCCGGGGTACGGTGCTGGTGCAGGCCGCGCCCACGCTGGCAGAGACGGAGTACATGCTCGCCGTCGCCGAGGGCTGCGACGCCGTGCGGGCGGTGGTCGGCTGGATCGACTTCACCGACCCCAGCCATCGCCTCCAGCTCGAGCGCTTCGCCAGGCACCCGAAGTTCCGCGGCGTCCGGCCGATGATCCAGGACATTGCCGATGTCGACTGGATGATGCACCGCAACCTCGACTGGGCCTTCGCGTCGCTGATCGACCTCGACCTGACCTTCGACGCGCTCACGCATCCGCGCCACCTGCCCAACCTGATGCAGCTCCTGCTGCGCTGGCCGGACCTGCGCGTCGTGATCGACCACGCCTCCAAGCCGGCGGTCCGGGACCGGGCGTTCGAGCCGTGGGCGGCTGACATCGGACTGATCGCCGACGGCACCAACGCGCTGTGCAAGCTGTCGGGGCTCGTCACGGAGGCGAAGCCGGACTGGTCGGTCGCCGACCTGAAGCCCTATGTGGACCATCTGCTGGGGAGCTTCGGCGCGGGGCGCCTGATGTTCGGGTCCGACTGGCCGGTCTGCACCCTGGCCTCGTCCTACCAGCGCTGGGTCGACGCGGCGGAGACGCTGGTCGCCAGCTGCTCGGCCGGCGAGCGGCTGGCCATCTTCGGCGGCACGGCCGCGCAGTTCTACAGGCTGCCCGCCTGACGGCGGGAGAGCGGCGCGCCACCTGGGCGCGCCGCCGGGTCGCTCTCAGTAGCGGTAGTGGTCCGGCTTGTAGGGGCCGTTCTCGGGCAGGCCGAGATAGGTGGCCTGCTTCTCGTTGAGCTTCGTCAGCTTCACGCCGATCTTTTCGAGATGCAGCGCGGCGACCTTCTCGTCGAGGTGCTTGGGCAGGGTGTAGACCTTCTTGTCGTAGTGGCCCTGCTTGGTCCACAGCTCGATCTGCGCCAGCGTCTGGTTGGTGAAGGACGCCGACATCACGAAGGACGGGTGGCCCGTCGCGTTGCCGAGGTTCACGAGGCGGCCTTCCGACAGCACGATGATGCGCTTGCCGTCGGGGAACTCGACCTCATCGACCTGCGGCTTCACGTTGTGCCACTTGAAGTTCTTCAGCGAGGCAATCTGGATCTCGCTGTCGAAGTGGCCGATGTTGCAGACGATCGCCCGGTCCTTCATG
>JAIYAB010000031.1 GCA_027489275.1 Hyphomicrobiales bacterium | reverse complement strand
GGCGACTTAGGCCCCGTCTACGGCAAGCAGTGGCGTTCCTGGGAGAAGCCTTGCGGCGGCACGGTGGACCAGATCCGCTGGGTGGTGGACGAGATCCGCCGCAACCCGGATTCCCGCCGCCTCGTGGTCAGCGCCTGGAACCCGGCCGACCTCGACCGCATGGCGCTGGCGCCCTGCCACTGCCTGTTCCAGTTCTACGTCGCCGACGGCCGGCTCTCCTGCCAGCTCTACCAGCGCTCGGCCGACATCTTTCTCGGCGTGCCCTTCAACATCGCCAGCTACGCGCTGCTGACGCACATGGTGGCGCAGGTGACGGGGCTGAAGCCCGGCGACTTCGTCCACTCCTTCGGCGACGCGCACCTCTACCTGAACCACCTCGAGCAGGCCGAACTGCAACTCA
Source organism: Hyphomicrobiales bacterium (assembly GCA_027489275.1). Classification (GTDB taxonomy): domain Bacteria; phylum Pseudomonadota; class Alphaproteobacteria; order Rhizobiales; family Beijerinckiaceae; genus Alsobacter. Next base: position 6,224 of record JAIYAB010000031.1, on the reverse strand, counting down.
GCCGCGCCCCGCGCCCCTTGCCGCGGCTGCGGCTCAATCCCGAGGTGCAGTCCATCTTCGACTACACGTTCGACGACGTGGCGGTCGAAGGCTACGACCCCCATCCTGCCATCCGGGCTCCGGTGGCGGTCTAGGTCGCCGCGCGGAGGGCACGTCGCATGAACCACCCCATTCGCGCCGCCCGGCCGTCCGATGCCGGGCTGATCTTCGACCTCGTGCGGGAACTGGCCGCGTACGAGCGGCTGTCGGATGCCGTCGACGCGACACAGGCGACGCTGGCGGACGCGCTGTTCGGGGAGGCGCCCCGGGTGTTCTGCGACATCGCCGAGTGGGAGGGCGAGGGCGTCGGCTTCGCGCTGTGGTTCTACAACTTCTCCACCTTCCGCGGGCGGCACGGGATCTACCTCGAGGATCTCTACGTGCGCCCGGCCCGGCGCGGGCACGGGCTGGGCAAGCTGCTGCTGGCCAACCTCGCGAAGCGCTGCATTGCGGAGGAGTTGGCGCGGCTGGAATGGTCCGTGCTCGACTGGAACGAGCCCTCCATCGACTTCTACAAGGCGCAGGGCGCCGAGCTGATGGACGGGTGGACGACCTGCCGCGTCACCGGCGAGGCGCTGTGGCGCCTGGCCGACCATGCCCGCTGAGGCCCGCGCCGTGGCGTTGCCCGTGGTGATCGTGGTCGCGGCGGCGGACAACGATGTGATCGGCCGCGACAACGGCCTGATCTGGCGGCTGAAGACAGATCTTCGGCGCTTCCGCGCCCTCACGCTGGGCCGGCCGCTGGTCATGGGGCGCAAGACCTTCGAGTCGATCGGCAAGCCGCTGCCGGGGCGCGAGACGATCGTCGTCACCCGCAACCCGTCGTTCCGGCCCGATGGCGTGGCGGCGGCGGGGTCGCTGGAGGAGGCGCTGGCGCTCGGGCAGGAGATCGGCGCGCGGATCGGCGCCGACTCGGTGGTGGTGGGCGGCGGGGCGGACATCTACGCCCAGGCCCTGCCGCTGGCCGTGCGCGTCCACCTCACGCGGGTTCACGCCTCGCCCGAGGGAGATTCGCGATTCCCGCGCCTCGATCCCGCACAGTATCGAATCCTGTCGCGGGTTTCCCATCCGGCCGGGCCCGACGACGAATTCCCCTTCGAATTCGTTGACCTGGAGCGGGTTTGACGTTCCTTTTCGTTAAATCCATCAACCAAGAGGCCGAGGCTCCGTTGACTATCGGGCCCCAGCACCCCACTTCCCTGCAGCAAACCAGAGACGATGCGCCGGACCCGGCGCAATAAGACAATTGCAGTTGAGAGAGGACGGACCGGATGCCCTGGAGCAATCAGAGCGGCGGCGGCGGAGGACCCTGGGGCCAGAAGCGCCCCGGCGGCGGCGGCGGCGGCCCGTGGGGAGGCGGCCCGCAGGGCGGCGGCGGCGGAGGACCGGCCGGCCCGGGCGGCGCGCCACCGGATCTGGAGGACATCCTGCGGCGCAGCCAGGACCGGCTGCGGCAGTTCATTCCCGGCGGGTCGTTCGGCGGCGGCAAGGGCATCGCGGCCATCGCCGTCGGCGCGCTGCTGCTGTGGGGCGCGACGGGCTTCTACACGGTCCGGCCCGACGAGGTCGGCCTGAACATGATCTTCGGCCGCTATGTCGGGACGACGCAGCCCGGCCTGAACTACAACTTCCCCTATCCGATCGGCGCGGTGATCAAGCCGCGCGTCACGGTCGTCAACACGACCGAGGTCGGCTATCGCGGCAGCGACGGCGCCCGCCGCGCGGTGACCCGCGACGTGCTGGAAGAGAGCCTGATGCTGACCGGCGACGAGAACATCGTCGACATCGACTTCGCGGTGCAGTGGCAGATCAACCCGGCCCGCGCGGCGGACTTCGTGTTCAACATCCAGGCTCCGGAAGCCTCCGTGAAGGCCGTGGCCGAGGGCGCCATGCGCGAGGTCATCGGCCGGCGCAACATCCAGGCGATCCTGACGACGGACCGCGGCGCCATCGAGGCCGAGGTCCGCCAGCTCATGCAGGACGTTCTCAACACCTACGGCGCGGGCGTCGAGATCCGCCTCGTCCAGCTGCAGAAGGTGGACCCGCCGCAGCAAGTCATCGACGCGTTCCGTGACGTGCAGGCCGCCCGGCAGGACCAGGACCGCGCCCGTAACGAGGCCGAGACCTACGCCAGCAAGGTGGTCCCCGAGGCGCGAGGCGAGGCCGCGCGCATCCAGCAGGAGGCGGAAGCCTATCGCGAGCGCCTGATCGCCGAGGCCGCCGGTCAGGCGAGCCGCTTCAAGCAGGTGTTCGAGGAGTACCGCAAGGCGCCCGACATCACCCGCGAGCGCCTCTACATCGAGACGATGGAGCGGGTGCTCGGCGCCACCGACAAGATCATCCTCGACCAGAAGACCGAGGGCGGGCAGGGCGTGGTTCCGTTCCTGCCGCTCAACGAGTTGCAGCGCCGGCCGGCACAGCCGCTGCCCGGACAGGGTCAGGGCCAGGGAGCGATCCGATGAACAGCGCCGTCCGCATGACAGCACTGGTTCTGGCGGGCATCGCCGTCGTGCTGATCTACAGCTCCGCCTTCGTCGTGCCGCAGACCTCGCAGGCGCTCGTCTTCCGCTTCGGCAAGATCTCGCGCCCGCCGATCACCGACCCGGGCCTCTACTGGAAGGTGCCGTTCATCGAGACGGTGGCCGAGATCGACCGGCGCATCCTCGACCTCGAACTGCCCTCGCAGGAAGTCATCGCCTCCGACCAGAAGCGCCTCGTGGTCGACGCGTTCACGCGTTACCGCGTGACTGATCCGCTGCGCTTCTTCCAGTCGGTGGGCAACGTCGCGGGCGGCAACATCCGCCTGACGTCGATCGTCAACTCGACGGTCCGCACCGTGCTCGCCGAGGCGAACTTCTCGTCGGTGGTGCGTACCGAGCGCGCCACGCTGATGCACCGCATCCGCGACGACGTGAACCGCCAGGCGGGCGGCCTCGGCATCGAGGTCGTCGACGTCCGCCTGCGCCGCGCCGACCTGCCGGAGCAGAACAGCCAGGCGGTGTTCCAGCGCATGCAGACGGAGCGTCAGCGCGAGGCCGCCGACATCCGCGCGCAGGGTTCGCAGCTATCGCAGACGATCCGCGCCCGCGCCGATCGCGACGTGACGGTGCTGCGCGCCGAGGCGACGCGGAAAGCCGACGAGCTGCGCGGCAATGGCGAAGCGGAGCGCAACCGTGTCCTGGCGGAGGCGTTCGGGGCCGATCCGAGCTTCTTCTCCTTCTGGCGCTCGATGCAGGCCTACGAGGCGTCGATGAAGTCGGGCGACACCCGCATGGTCCTGTCTCCGGACGGCGAGTTCTTCCGCTACTTCGGCCGCTCGACATCGCAGCCGGTGGTCAACGGCGCGAAGGACCAGCAGCGCCTGGAGCCTCCGAAGCCGCAGTGACCCTGCATTCGGGCCGAACGGATGACCGGGGAGGGGGCCGTCGATGACGGACCTTCTCCTCGGCCTGGGACTGGTGCTGGCCGTGGAGGGAATTCTCTTCGCGGCCTTTCCCGCGTTCATCAAGCGCCGGATGCAGGAGATGCTGGCGCTCGACGAGGGTACGATGCGGGTGGCGGGCCTTCTCACCGCGGTCGCAGGGGTCGCGCTGGTATGGGCGGCGCGCCGGCTCCTCGCGTAAACGTGTCGCCGCCGGCCCTGCGCGGCGGTCGTGACGGAACCGGATGCGCTCTATATTCTACCTCGCACGGGTGTACGGTCGTCGCCGTTCCGCCCCAAATGTCCAAGACGCTGGCAGAAACACGCTGACATGATTCAAGGCCCTCAAAGGTCACGGTGACCACGGGTTCAGTCCAGAAGAGAGCACCATGGCGCTTCGTCTCGTCCAATCCGTCCGTCACACCGCGCTCGCCGCGGCCGCCGTCGCACTGCTTGCCGGAACGCCGCTGGCGTCAGGCCCTGCTTTCGCGCGGTCGGCGCCGGAGTCCTTCGCCGACCTCGCCGAAAGCGTGATCGGCGCCGTCGTCAACATCTCGGCCGCGACCACGGTATCCGAGCAGCGCAATGTCCCGCTGCCGCAGCTTCCGCCGGGGTCTCCGTTCCAGGAGTTCTTCGACGAGTTCTTCAATCGCGGCCCCGGCCAGCAGGGTCAGGGCCAGGGCGAGGGCAACCGGCCGCAGCGCCGGTCCAGCTCGCTGGGCTCGGGCTTCGTCATCGACGAGTCCGGCATCGTGATCACCAACAACCACGTCATCGGCGAGGCCAACGACGTCACGGTGATCTTTTCCGACGGCCGCAAGCTCAAGGCCGAGGTGGTCGGCAAGGATCCCAAGGTCGACCTCGCCGTGCTCCGCGTGAAGTCGGACAAGCCGCTGAAGGCGGTGAAGTTCGGCGACAGCGACAAGTCGCGGATCGGCGACTGGGTGATGGCCATCGGCAATCCGTTCGGCCTCGGCGGCACGGTGACGGCCGGCATCATTTCCGCCCGCAACCGCGACATTCCGGCCGAGCAGTCGTCCTACGCCCAGTACATCCAGACGGACGCATCGATCAACAAGGGCAATTCGGGCGGCCCGCTGTTCAACATGAACGGCGAGGTGATCGGCATCAACACGGCCATCCTGTCGCCCACGGGCGGATCGGTCGGCATCGGCTTCGCCGTCCCGGCCACGATGGCCAAGCCGATCATCGACCAGCTTCTCCAGTTCGGCGAGACCCGCCGCGGCTGGCTCGGCGTTCGCATCCAGAACGTCGACGAGGGCATCGCCGAAAGCCTCGGTCTCGGCCGTCCGCGCGGCGCGCTGGTGGCGGGCATCGACGAGAAGGGCCCCGCCAAGCCCGCCGGCATCGAGGCCGGGGACGTGATCCTCAAGTTCGACGGCACCGAGGTGAAGGACTCGCGCGATCTGCCGCGCATCGTCGGCCAGGCCCCGGTGGGCAAGGACGTCGAGGTCCTCATCATGCGCAAGGGCAAGGAGATTACCCGCACGGTGAAGCTCGGCCGTCTCGAGGACGGCGAAAAGCTCGCCAAGGCGAGCACGGGCCCGGCCGCCGAGCCGGAGAAGCCCGCCATCAAGAAGGCGCTGGGAATGGAGATGTCCTCCATCACCGACGACCTGCGCAAGCGCTTCAACATCAAGGAGAACGTCAAGGGCGTCGTGGTCACCCGCGTCGAGCCCAACACCCAGGCGGCCGACAAGCGGATCGCGATGGGCGACGTCATCCTCGAGGTGCAGCAGGAGCCGGTGTCCAATCCCGACGCCATGACCAGGCGCATCGACGCGCTGAAGAAGGAAGGCCGCAAGTCGGCGCTCCTTCTGGTGATGAGCGCTCAGTCCGAGCACCCGCGCTTCGTGTCGCTGGGCCTCGAATAACCGACCGTTCCTCGGCCGGCGTGGACGGGCGGCGAGCGATCGCCGCCCGTTCGCGTTTCGGGGGACGCCCGTCAGTCCGTGATGAACTCGTCCCGCCTGTACCCCTGCGCGTAGAGCAGCGCCGTAAGGTCGGCGTGATCGATGCGGGCATGGGCGGCAGCGGCCACGGCGGGCTTGGCCCTGTAGGCGATCCCGAGGCCCGCCTCGCCAAGCATGGCGAGATCGTTGGCGCCATCGCCGACGGCCATGGTCTGCGCCGGGCTGAGGCCGTGGCGCTGGCGAAGCTCGACCAGCGCCGCGAGCTTGGCCTCCTTGCCCAGGATCGGCTCGGCGACCCGTCCGGCGAGCCGGTCCCCGTCCAGCACGAGTTCGTTCGAGCGGTGCTCGTGAAAGCCGATCATCCGCGAGATCGGACCGGTGAACACCGTGAAGCCGCCGGAGACGAGCGCTGTGTACGCGCCGTTCCCCCGCATCGTGCGCACCAGCGTGGTGCCGCCCGGCGTCAGCGTGATGCGCTCGGCGATCAGCCGACCGGCCACGTCGCCGGCAAGCCCGGCGAGCAGCGCGACGCGCTCGCGCAGCGCCGGCTCGAAGGCGAGTTCGCCGCGCATGGCGCGCTCGGTGATGGCGGCCACCTTCTCCTTCAGGCCGACGAGGTCGGCCAGTTCGTCGATGCACTCCTGCCCGATCATGGTGGAGTCCATGTCGGCCAGGAACAGCTGCTTGCGCCTGTCGCGCGCCGGCTGCGCGACCACGTCGACGGGCGCGCCGTCCATCGCCGCGCGCGCCGTATCGGCGAACGCGCGCATGTCCGCGCCGGCCGGCGCGGCGAACGCGATGTCGGCGGCGACGCCCGGCGCCAGCCATGC
>JAIYAB010000095.1 GCA_027489275.1 Hyphomicrobiales bacterium | reverse complement strand
CATGAGACCCGGCATCTCGGTCTCCGCGATGGCGATCTCCTTGCGGCCCCAGTCGGCCAGGCCGATGTCGGCGACGCGGTAGTCGTTGAAGTGATGGGTCATGCTCGCGCTCTCGATGTCCTGTTGATGCGGCGGGTCTATAGCAGGCCCCGGCGTCGACGACAATAAAGACATAAAGAATTCTTTATGTCCCGTTTCGACATGGTCGAGTTTCCGGCGCAATCGGCGATTCCATCGTCCGCCGGACCGGAATCCCGGACGCCGACGCCCCTGCGCGGGCCGGCGGGGCGCATCCCGCATTGCGGCATCCGGGAAGCTCCGCTAGGACGGTGCCGTCCCTCGTCACCCAACGTCCCGGCGGATCAGTGCGACACGAGCCCTTCGAGCGCGACATGCCCGACGTCCGGGCTCCCCACGAGACCGTGCAGGACGGTCCGGGGACGCTCGTGGTCGAGAGCCTGGCGAAGAGCTACCGCGGGCGCGCCGTGGTGCAGGACGCCGGTCTGATGGTGCGCAACGGCGAGGCCGTGGGCCTTCTCGGGCCGAACGGCGCCGGCAAGACGACCATCTTCTACATGATCACTGGCCTGGTGGCCGCCGACCGCGGGCGCATCCGCCTCGACGGCAACGACATCACCGCGCTGCCCATGTACCGGCGCGCGCGGCTGGGCATCGGCTACCTGCCGCAGGAGGCCTCGATCTTCCGCGGGCTGAACGTCGAGGACAACATCCGCGCCGTGCTCGAGGTGGTGGAACCCGACAAGGCGCGGCGCGAGGCGGAGCTCGACTCGCTGCTGGAGGAGTTCGACATCAAGCGGCTGCGCAAGTCGCCCTCGATCGCGCTGTCGGGCGGCGAACGCCGCCGCTGCGAAATCGCGCGCGCGCTGGCGGGCCGGCCCTCCTTCATGCTGCTGGACGAGCCCTTCGCCGGCATCGACCCCATCGCCGTGGGCGACATCCAGGCGCTGGTGCGCCACCTGACGAGCCGCGGCATCGGCGTGCTCATCACCGACCACAATGTCCGCGAGACGCTCGGCCTCATCGACCGGGCCTACATCATCCATTCCGGCCGCGTGCTGATGGAAGGCACGCCTGCCGAGATCATCGCCAGCCCCGACGTCCGGCGGCTCTACCTGGGCGAAGATTTCCGGCTCTGAGGCCGTCCTTAGGCTTCCGCGCCCGGTGGCGCCACGTCGACAACGCCGGGTCGACGGCGTCGCGTTTACCCTGCCGATGCCGGGAAGCAAAAGCCACGCCAAACCGCTTTGACCCACGGCAGCGTCCGGGCTATGAGTCACGTGAAGGCAAAATTCATGCCGTCGCCCGGACATCGGCGCGCCGGCGAGGGGCGTCGGGCGTATGAGATTCTCGCAGAGGCTGGAGCTCCGGCAGGGTCAATCCCTGGTGATGACGCCGCAGCTCCTGCAGGCCATCAAGCTGCTGCAGTTCTCCAGCCTCGAGCTCATCAACTACGTCGAGGCCGAACTGGAGCGCAATCCGCTGCTGGAGCGCGCCGACGAGCCGCCCACCGCCATCGACGCCGACCGCGGCGAGGCCGGCTTCGAGGCCTCGGCGGGCGATCCCGGCGAGGCCGGCGTGCGCAGCGGCGACTGGCTCCACACCGACATGGAGACCGACCGCGGCGCCATGGAGGGCGGGCTCGGCACCGACCTCGGCAACGTGTTCCCCGACGACAGGGCGGCGACGCCGGGCGAGTCGAAGGCCCCGCAGGAAGGCCTCGGCCTGTCGTCCGCAAGCTGGTCGGGCGTAGGCGGTTCGCCGCGCGACGGCGACGAGGACGTCAGCCTCGAATCCTACGTGGCGGCGCAGCTCTCCATGCAGGACATGCTGGGCGAGCAGCTCAGCGTCGCCACGACCGACCCCGCCGAGCGGCTGATCGGGACGACCCTGATCGACCTGATCGACGAGGCCGGCTACCTGAGCGAACCGCTTGGGCCCGTCGCCGAGCGGCTCGGCGTGGCGCTGGAGCGGGTCGAGGCGGTGCTGGCGATCATCCACACCTTCGAGCCGAGCGGCATCGGCGCGCGCAATCTCGCCGAGTGCCTTGCGATCCAGCTGCGCGAGGCCGACCGGCTCGACCCGGCGATGGCGCAGCTCGTCGGGCATCTCGAACTGCTGGCGCGGCGCGACTTCGCCGGCCTGAAGCGCATCTGCGGGGTCGACGACGAGGATCTCGCCGAGATGGTCGCGGAAATCCGCCGTCTCGACCCGAAGCCGGGCCTGCGCTTCGGCGGCAGCCCGATTCAGCCCGTGGTTCCCGACGTGTATGTCCGCGCCGGCTCGGACGGCGGCTGGGTGGTCGAGCTCAACAGCGACGTGCTGCCGCGCGTGCTGGTCAACCAGACCTACCTCGCCACTGTGTCGAAGGCCGCGCGGGCCGAACCGGAAAAGTCCTACATCACCGACTGCCTGCAGACGGCGAACTGGCTGACGCGCAGCCTCGAGCAGCGGGCCAGGACAATCCTCAAGGTCGCGACCGAGATCGTGCGCCAGCAGGACGGATTCCTGGTGCAGGGCGTCGAGCATCTGCGCCCGCTCAACCTGCGCACCGTGGCCGATGCCATCGGCATGCACGAATCCACCGTGTCGCGCGTCACCTCGAACAAGTACGTGGCGACGCCGCGCGGCGTGTTCGAGATGAAATATTTCTTCACCGCCGCCATCGCGGGAACCCGCGGCGGCGACGCGCATTCAGCGGAGTCGGTGCGTCACCGGATCAAGCAGATGATCGACGGCGAGAGCGCCGAGGACGTGCTGTCGGACGACGCCATCGTGCAGAAGCTGCGCGAGGCGGGCATCGACATCGCCCGCCGCACCGTCGCCAAGTATCGGGAAGGCTTGAGAATTCCCTCCTCCGTCGAGCGCCGGCGGGAGAAGACGGCGCTGGCGATGGCGCGCGCCTGAGCGTCCGGACCCGCCCTCATTGACTTACCCGCGGGGCGTCCTTAGGTCTTTTGGGCAGGGGGGAATGGAACGGGCGCCGGCACAGCCGGCATGCGGCCGAACTCCCGCCGGTCCGGAGCTGACCATGCCACTGCGAGTCTCGGGAAAGAACCTCGACATCGGTGAGGCCCTGCGCGCGCAGGTCGTCTCGCGGGTCTCGGGAGCGGTCCAGAAGTATTTCGACGGCGGGTTTACGGGTCATGTGATCGTGGAGCGGGAGGGAACCGGCTTCCGGACCGACTGCACCCTGCATCTCACCTCCGGCGTCACACTGCAGGCCGACGCCTCCGCGCACGACGCCTACCAGAGCTCCGACCGCGCCGCCGAGCGGATCGAGAAGCGGCTGCGCCGCTACAAGCGGCGGCTGAAGGACCACGCGGCCGGACCGAACGGCGCCAACGGCGTCGCCCAGGTCGCCCTGGACGTGCCGTCCTACGTGATCCAGGCGCCGGACCACGACGACGAGGTCGCGGACGGCGAGTTCCACCCGATCGTCATCGCCGAGACGAAGAAGAGCATGAAGACCCAGTCGGTCAGCGAGGCCGTGCAGGACCTCGACCTGACGGGGGCGCCGCTCGTGATGTTCCGGCATGCCGGATCGGGGCGTGTCAACATCGTGTACCGCCGCAGCGACGGCAACATCGGCTGGATCGACCCGCCGACACTCGCCGGCGACACCCAGTAGACTTTCCCTCGCGCCGCAGCTACGCCCTTGGCCCGGTTCATGCACGGCCAGGACCACGGCGAAGCCGACCGCGACCAACATGTGACGCGCCCATGCCCCTTTCGGATTTTCTGACCCAGGACGCGATCGTCGCCGGCCTGAAGGTCAACTCGAAGAAGCAGGCTCTCCAGGAACTGGCGGAGAAGGCTGCGGCGGTCTCAGGACTGCCGGAGCGGGAGATCTTCGACACGCTGCTGCAGCGCGAGCGGCTGGGCTCGACCGGGATCGGCCACGGCATCGCCATTCCGCACGGCAAGCTCGCCAAGGTGCAGAAGCTGTTCGGCGTGTTCGCCAAGCTGGACAAGGCGGTCGACTTCGAGGCGCTGGACGGCGAGCCGGTGGACCTCGTGTTCGTGCTGATCGCGCCGGAATCGGCCGGGGCCGATCACCTGAAGGCGCTGGCGCGGGTCGCCCGCGTGCTGCGCGACGGCGCGGTGACGCAGAAGCTCAGGGCGGCGCAGGACGCCGACGGGCTCTATGCCGTTCTCATGGAATTCCCGACCACCTCGAACGCCGCCTGACCGGCGGACGGAGGCGGCGCCGTCAGGCGCGCCCCGCCGCCCAGTTGCGTCCTGCGAAGTCGACGGCGTAGCGGTCGGGCCGGGCGGCGATGGCGGCCATGCCGTGCAGCACCGCGTCGGCCGACACGATCAGCCGCGTGGCGATGGATTCGGGCAGCCAGCGCACCGGCTCCTTGGCCTCGAAGGCGGCGCGGAATCGCGCGTGGTCGAGCAGCGGGATCAGGCGGGGCACGATGCCGCCGGCGATGTAGACGCCGCCCGTCGCGCAGAAGGCGATTGCCATGTCCCCGGCGAAGCGGCCGAGGATGTCGAGGAACATCCGCACGGTCGCGGCCTCCGGCGAGGCGGGATCGGCCAGCGCGGCCGTGACGACCTGCGCGCCCTCGGTCCAGGCGCTCTCGGCGCCGGCGACGCGGCAGCGGGCCCGGTGCAGGCGAACGAGGCCCGATCCCGACAGGACCACCTCCCCCGCCAGACGCCCGCCGACCCGCTCCATGCGGGCGAAGACGGCCCGCTCCTCGTCGCTGCCCGGAGCAAGGTCGACATGCCCGCCTTCGCTCGCCAGCGGCACAAAGCGGCCGTCCACCGTCAGCAGGGCGCCGACGCCGAGGCCGGTGCCGGGGCCCAGCACCAGGCGGGGACCCGGGCCGTCGGCGTGGTCGGGGCCGATGGCGAGAAGGTTCGCTGCCGGGACGGCGGGCAGCGACAGGGCCTGCGCCTCGAAATCGTTCAGGAGCAGCCCGCCGGACAGGCCGAGGTCGGCGGCGAGCGCGTGGCCGTCGATCAGCCAGCCCGCGTTGGTGAGCTGGCAGCGCAGGCCGTCCACCGGACCGGCGCCGCACAGGACGGCCGAGCGGGGCGCGGCGCCGACGAGGCCGGCGACGTGGCGGATGGCGTCGGCCGGGCCGGCGAAATCGGCAGTGCGCAGGCGCGCGACGATGCGCACGTCCGCGCCGGGCGCATCCGCCCACGCGAACCGCGCATTGGTGCCGCCGATGTCGCCGACGACGAGCGGATGGGGAAGCGGCGGAAGCGGGGTCGCGGCCAACGGTCGGCTCCTTGATCGCTTCTATGTCCGCGCGCCGCCGCGACGTGTCAACACGCCAGCCCGGCGGGAGGCGTCGCGCCGTCGCCGGGACGCCGCGCCGACCTCCGCCGTAAGGCGACTTGGAAACGGGCCGCGCCCGTCCTAGAAGCGGGCCGGAGAGCTCAACCGTGACGAGGTGCCCCATGGCTGCCGCCGCGCTCAACGCCCTGTTCCCCCTCGCCGAGGACACGACGCCCTACCGCAAGCTGGACGTCGGCGGCGTCGCGACGGCGACCTTCAACGGCCAGCGGCTCGTGACCGTCACGCCCGAGGCGCTGCGGGCGCTGTCGAAGCAGGCCTTCATCGATATCAACCACCTGCTGCGCCCGGGCCACCTGAAACAGCTCGCCGCGATCCTGTCCGACCCGGAAGCGACCGCCAACGACCGTTTCGTCGCCTACGACCTGCTGAAGAACGCCAACATCGCGGCCGGCGGCGTCCTCCCGATGTGCCAGGACACGGGCACGGCGATCGTGATGGGCAAGAAGGGGCGACTCGTCTGGACCGACGGCACCGACGAGGACGCGCTGGCCGACGGCGTCCGCGACGCCTATTTCGAGCGCAACCTGCGTTATTCGCAGCTCGCGCCGCTGTCGATGTTCGAAGAGACGAACACGAAGAACAACCTCCCTGCGCAGATCGAGCTCTACGCCGAGGGCGACGACGCCTACAAGTTCCTGTTCGTCGCCAAGGGCGGCGGCTCGGCCAACAAGACCTTCCTCTACCAGGCGACGCCCTCCCTCCTCACGAAGGATCGCATGATGGCGTTCCTGAAGGAGAAGATCCTGACGCTCGGCACTGCGGCCTGTCCGCCCTACCACCTCGCCATCGTGATTGGCGGAACCTCGGCCGAGCAGACGCTGAAGACCGTGAAGCTCGCCTCGACCCGCTACCTCGACGGGCTGCCGACGCAGGGCTCGGCCAGCGGCCACGCCTTCCGCGACCTGGAGATGGAGGCGGAGGTCCACCGGCTGACCCAGAGCCTCGGCGTCGGAGCGCAGTTCGGCGGCAAGTATTTCTGCCACGACGTGCGGGTGATCCGCCTGCCGCGCCACGGCGCGTCGCTGCCGATCGGGCTCGGCGTGTCGTGCTCGGCCGACCGGCAGGCGCTCGGCAAGATCACCGCCGACGGCGTCTTCCTCGAGCAGCTCGAGACGAACCCCGCCCGCTTCATGCCGGAGGTGGACGAGGCGGCGCTGGGCGGCGACGTCGTCGAGATCGACCTGACGCGTCCGATGGCGGAGATCCTGAAGACGCTGTCGGCGTGTCCGATCCGCACGCGCCTGTCCCTGACGGGGCCGATGATCGTGGCGCGCGACCTCGCCCACGCCAAGATCCGCGAGCGGCTCGACCGCGGCGAGCCGATGCCGGACTATTTCCGCAATCACCCGGTGTATTACGCAGGCCCGGCCAAGACCCCGGCCGGCTACGCCTCGGGCTCCTTCGGCCCCACCACCGCCGGGCGCATGGACAGCTATGTCGACCAGTTCCAGGCCGCAGGCGGCTCTATGGTGATGCTCGCGAAGGGAAACCGGTCGAAGGAGGTGCGCGAGGCCTGCGCGCGGCACGGCGGGTTCTACCTCGGCTCCATCGGCGGCCCTGCCGCGCGGCTGGCGCAGGACTGCATCCGGAAGGTCGAGGTGCTGGAGTATCCCGAGCTCGGGATGGAGGCGATCTGGAAGATCGACGTGGAGAATTTCCCCGCCTTCGTCGTCATCGACGGCAAGGGGAACGACTTCTTCAAGGAACTGAACCTGGGCTAGGGTGGACGGGACCGCGGAGAGGACCGGCCCCCATGGCTGCGACGCGCCGACTGACCCTGCCCCTTGCCTGCCTGCTGGCCGGGCTCGCCCCCGCCATGGCGGGCACGGTGGACACGGCCGAGTGCAAGCGCGACCTCCTCGTGCTCGATTCGGAGCTCTCCCAGGCGCAGGCCAAGCTGGTGAAAGCGCAGGACAGCTCGAGGAGCGAGCAGTGCGGCGTGTGGCGCGAGCAGATCGGCGCCTTCAAGAAGGCGGCGGCGACCTATCGCCGCTGCAAGACCGGAACGGACCGCCGGGTGATGTCGGCGCAGATGGACAGCCAGGCGCTCGACTTCCAGTCCGCCATCGACCAGATGTGCAAGGGACGCTGAGGCAGGGACGCTGAGGCCAGGGATACTGAGGCAAGCGACCCTGAGGCGCCGCGGCGGCGCTTCAGGTGAGTCGCCGGAGCAACACTGCCGGACTTTCGGGTCCGGCGGCGACCCGCGGCATTTTCAACCTCCCGTTAACCACTTCCGGGCGGAGTCTGGGCAAGTCTAGAGTGCAGGTGATTCGGCCATGGCCGGCCGCCGCCGTCGTCTCGACCGGCTGGCGGCGCGCGAGCAGGGGAGACCGCACAGGATGGCCGTCGACGCCGGGGCAGACGACAGACCGCCGCGGGCAGCCGCCCGTTGCGATGCCGTCTCCGATGCCGACGCAAGCCGCCGTGCCGATGCCTCTCCATCACGACGCCGCGCCCGCCTCGCCGCCACGACGGCCCTGACCTCGCTCGCGGGGCTGGCGCTGTTCGCCCTGGCCGGCCCGGCGCAGGCGGAAGGCTCGATCCTCGACCTCATCGCCCAGCTTCCGGCGCGCCTCGACCCGCACGGCGCCGTCGGGCTCGCTGTGTTCATGGGGCTGGTCATCTTCTCGACGACGACGGCGCTGATGCACATCAGCCAGCGCAAGCGCTGGGCCGACCGCGATTCGCTGCTGTCGGCCGAGAACGCGGACCTGCGCGCCCGCAACGACCGCGCCGACATCCTGCTCTCGGCCGAGCCGCAGGTCATCGTGTCGTGGGGCGGGCGCAGCGGCGAGCCGGAGATCGAGGGCGACCTGTCGCTCGTGGCCGACGCCCTGACGCCGCGCCGCATCCTCGGTTTCGGGAGCTGGCTGCCGCCGGTGGAGGCGCAGGCGCTGGAAAGCGCCGTGGAGCGGCTGAAACTGCGCGGCGAGGCCTTCCGCATGACGCTGAAGAGCGTGGGCGGACGCATCCTGGAGACGGAGGGCCGCCCGGTGATGGGCCGCGCGGTGCTTCGCATCCGCGAGGTGTCGGGCGACCGGCTCGAACTGCTGCATGCGCGCGAGCAGCTCGCCGACGCCAGCGGTCGCCTGGCGTCGCTCAACGCGATGCTCGCAGCCGTGACGCATCCGATGTGGCTGCGCGACCCGGACGGGCGGCTCGCCTGGGTCAACGCCGCCTATGCGCGGGCGGTCGAGGCGCCGAACGGCGACGAGGCGGCGGCGCGCGGCGTCGAGCTGCTCGACCGCGCGGTGCGCGAGGACGCGCAGCGCCAGCGCACCCGCGTCGGCAGCTACAAGGGCCGCGTTCCCGCGGTGATGGCGGGCGAACGCCGCATCTTCGACGTGTACGAGACGAATTCCGAAACCGGCGCGGTCGGCATGGCGATCGACGTGTCCGAGGTCGAGGCGCTGCGCGCCGACCTGAAGCGGCTGCGCGAGAGCCACGCCGTCACGCTGGACCAGCTGCCCACGGCCGTCGCGATCTTCGACGGCGCCAAGCGCCTGAAGTTCTGCAACGCCGCCTACCGGGAGCTGTGGCAGCTCGACGCGGCGTTCCTCGACTCCTCGCCGGTCGACGGCGAAATCCTCGACCGGCTGCGCAACGAGCGCAAACTGCCCGAGCAGGCCGACTACCGCGCCTGGAAGAAGGGCGTGCTGGAGGCCTACCGCTCTTTCGAGCCGGCGACGACGTCCTGGTATCTGCCGGGCGGCCGGACGCTGCGCGTCGTCGCGAATCCGAACCCGGACGGGGGCGTGACCTACCTGTTCGACGACGTCACCGAGCGGTTCATCCTCGAGACGCGCTTCAACGCCGTGCTGCGGGTGCAGGGCGAGACGCTGGCGGCGCTGCGCGAGGGCGTCGCGGTGTTCGGCATGGACGGCCGGCTGACGCTGTTCAACCCGGCCTTCGCCCAGCTCTGGGCGCTGACGCAGGAACAGCTCGCCGATCGCCCGCACATCGAATCGATCATCCGTGCGGCCATGCGCCTGCACCCCGACGAGACCGCCTGGGGCGAGATGCGCGGCGCGGTGACGGGGCTCGACTACGCGCGCAAGAGCCTCGCCATGCGGATGGAGCGGCGCGACGGCACCGTCCTCGACTGCGCCGCGGCGCCGCTGCCGGACGGCGCGACGCTGCTCACCTTCGGCGACGTGACGGCGACGGTGAATGTCGAGCGCGCCCTGAAGGAGCGCAACGAGGCGCTGGAGAAGGCGGGCGAGCTGCGCGAGAGCTTCGTCCACCACGTGTCGTACGAGCTGCGCTCGCCGCTGACGAACGTGATCGGCTTCACGCAGCTGCTGGCGGCGGGCACCGTGGGGCCGCTCAACGAGCGGCAGAAGGACTATGCCGGCCACATCCTCCGCTCGTCGGCGGCGCTGATGGCGATCATCGACGACATTCTCGACCTCGCCACCATCGACACCGGCGAAATCGAGCTGACGCTGGGGCAGGTCGACATCCGCGAGACCATCAAGGCGGCCGTCGAGGGCGTGCAGGACCGGATCGCCGAGGCGGAGCTGAAGCTCGTCATCGACGTGCCGGCCTCCATCGGCTCCATGGTCGCGGACGGCAAGCGGCTGCGGCAGGTGCTGTTCAACCTGCTGTCCAACGCCGTCGGCTTCTCGCAGAAGGGCCAGGCGATCAACGTCACGGCGGAGCGTACCGACGGGGAGGTCGTGTT
>JAIYAB010000330.1 GCA_027489275.1 Hyphomicrobiales bacterium | reverse complement strand
CCTGTTCGGCATCGGCTACGGCATGGCCCGCATCGTCTGCGAGTTCTTCCGGGAGCCCGACCCGCAGCTCGGGTTCCTGATGGGCGGCGCCACGATGGGAATGCTGCTGTCGTTGCCGCTGGTTGCCGCCGGGCTGGTCCTCGTGCTGCGGGCGCGGGCGCAGCGGCCGGCGGCGGATGCGACGCCGTGACGCCGCTGGGCCGCGAGATCGCGCGCCTGATCGCCGCCGAGGGCCCGATGTCGGTGGAGCGCTACATTGCGCTGTGCCTCGGACACCCCGTGCACGGCTACTACATGACCCGCGATCCCTTCGGCGTGGACGGCGATTTCGTGACCGCGCCCGAGATCTCGCAGATGTTCGGTGAGCTGATCGGCCTGTGGTGCGTCGACACGTGGCAGCGGATGGGCGCGCCCGCGCCGGTCCGGCTGGTCGAGCTGGGCCCTGGCCGGGGCACGCTGATGGCGGACGCGCTGCGCGCGGCGCGGGTCGTTCCGGCGTTCCTCGATGCAATCCAGGTGCATCTCGTCGAAACGAGCCCCGTCCTGCGGGCGCGGCAGGCGGCGACGCTGGAGGCGAGCGGGCGGGCGATCGCCTGGCACGGCGCAATCGAGGAGGTGCCGGAGGGGCCGGCGATCGTCGTTGCCAACGAGTTTTTCGACGCCCTGCCGTTGCGTCAGTTCGTGAGGTCGCCCCGTGGGTGGTGCGAGCGGCTGGTGGGGCTGGACGAGGCGGGGGGGCTGGCGTTCGGGCTGGCGGCCGAGCCGGAGCCGGCGCTGCGCCTGTCGGCGCCGGAGGGGGCGCTGCTGGAAGTGGCCGGCGCCAGCGCCCAGGTGATGGGCGCGCTGGCGGCGCGCATCGCCGCGCAGGGCGGCGCGATGCTCGCCATTGACTACGGCCACGCCGGCGGCGGCTTCGGCGACACGCTGCAGGCCGTCCGGCGACACGCCTTTGTCGACGTCCTGGCGGAGCCGGGCGAGGCGGACCTGACGGTGCATGTCGACTTCGCGGCGCTGGCCCGCGCCGCCGCCGGGAGCCACGTTCTGGTGCACGGGCCCGTGGCGCAGGGGGCGTTCCTCGGCGCGCTGGGTCTCGCGCAGCGTGCGGCCGCCCTCGCCCGCCACGCCGCGCAGGACGTGGCCGCCGCCGTGGCAGCCGCGCAGAAGCGACTGTCCGAAGGCGGCCCGGGAGGCATGGGCGAGCTCTTCAAGGTCATGGCGGTCAGCGACGGGACGCTCGCCGGGCTGGCTGGATTTGACAGTCCCGGCCGGCACCCGGAGCGTGGGCCGTCGCGGCGAATCGGGCAGGGGGACGGAGCATGACGGCAGAGGCGATCACGGCCGCGGCGCTCGACCTGCCGGGCATCCGCCACGGGTTCTTCACCCGGCGCGGCGGGGTTTCGGCGGGCATCTATGCGAGCCTGAACGGCGGGCAGGGGTCGGCCGACGCGCCGGAGGCGGTGGCGGAGAACCGCGCCCGGATGGCGGAGGTCATCGGGGTTGCGCCGGACCATCTCGTCAACGTCCACCAGATCCACTCGCCCGACGTCGTCGTCGCCGACGGACCATGGCCCGGCGCGAAGCCTCGGGCGGACGGTATGGTGACGCGGACGCCGGGGGTCGGGCTCGCCATTGCAACCGCAGATTGCGGTCCGGTACTGTTCGCCGACGCGAAGGCGCGGGTGCTCGGCGCCTGTCATTCCGGGTGGCGCGGTGCGTTCACCGGCGTGCTGGAGGCAACGCTGGCTGCGATGGAGGAACTGGGCGCCGACCGGTCACGGACGGTCGCCGTGCTGGGACCGACCATCGGGCGGGACGCCTACGAGGTCGGGCCGGAATTCGTCGAGCGCTTCGTGTCGCTGCGCGTCGACGATGCGCGGTTCTTCCGGCCTTCGGAGCGGGCAGGCCACAGCCTGTTCGACCTGCCGACCTATGTCGGGCACCGGCTGTCGCAGGCCGGCGTCGGCCGCTTCGTCGACCTGGCGCTGTGCACCTATTCCGATCCGGACCGCTTTTTCAGCTACCGGCGCACGGTGCACCGGAGCGAGCCGGACTACGGCCGGCTGATCGCCGCGATCGCGCTCCAGGACGACTGAGCACCGCCCGCTGAGCGCCGCCGGGCGTCACACCACCACGTCGGGCGTCAGCCAGCCGATCGACTGGCCGGAATCCACCGCGATCATCTGCCCCGTCACCGACCGCGCGCCGGCGAGGTAGAGCACGGCGTCGGCGATGTCCGCGGCGGGGACGGCGCGCGCCAGCGGCACGCCGGCGACTTCCCGGGCCATGCCGGCCTCGCCGTCGTGGATGTTGGCAATGGTCGGGCCGGGGCCGACGGCGTTGACGCGGATGGCGGGAGCCAGCGCCTGCGCCATGGTGACCGTGGCAGTGTGCAGGGCAGCCTTCGTCAGGGTGTAGGAAAACACCTGCGGGGTCAGCTTGAGGACCCGCTGGTCCACGATGTTGACGATGCTCGGATCGTCGGCCGCTTCGGCCTGCGCCGCGAAGCGACGCGCCAGCAGTACCGGCGCGCGCAGGTTGACGGCGAACTGCCGCTCCCAGCGGTCCAGCTCCAGGTCCTGCAGGCTGTCCTTCTCGAACAGCGAGGCGTTGTTGACGAGCAGCGTCAGGCGACCGAGCGCTGCGGCCGCCTCGTCGAGGATGCGCTCGCACGCCGCCGCATCGGCGAGATCGCCCTCCACGACGACGGCCCGCCCCCCGCCGGCTGCGATGGCGGCTGCGACGGCGTCCGCCTCGGCGCGCGAGCCGCGGCAGTGCAGCGCGACCGCAAAGCCAGCGCCGGCGAGCCCGCGCGCGATCGCCGCGCCGATGCGCTTGCCGGCGCCGGTGACGAGGGCGGCCCGCGGGGTCATCGCCGCGCTCACCGGAACCCCCGCTCGCGCGCCTTCGCGAGGCGCTTGGCCTCGATGTGCTTGGCGACGCGCAGGTAGCGGTAGAAGGCGAAGTTCATGGCCGTCATGAACCCGTAGGCGCCGCGCAGGATGTGGCGGCGGCCGATATAGGCCTTGAGGAAATTGGCCGGGAACTCGAGCACGAGCCGCAGCACCGAGACGCCGTCGCCGCGGGCCGCCATGTCGGCCACGAGGGCGTCGGTGTAGGCGTTCAGCTTCGTCATCTGGTCGCCGAGCGAGCGCACGGAGAAGTGGTGGATGGTGCCGCGCAGCTTCGCGACCG
The DNA here is from genome assembly GCA_027489275.1 of Hyphomicrobiales bacterium. Classification (GTDB taxonomy): domain Bacteria; phylum Pseudomonadota; class Alphaproteobacteria; order Rhizobiales; family Beijerinckiaceae; genus Alsobacter. The sequence goes on along the minus strand of JAIYAB010000330.1, from coordinate 2,442 downwards.
TCGCGCCGGGGACAAGCTCGACGCGGTCCCACACCGGGGACTGCGAATAGGCGCCCTTGTCGCGCCGGTACAGCCGCACCGGTGTCAGCGCATAGGCGAAGCGGTGCGGCGCGCCCTCGCCGGGAAAGATCTCGGCGATGCGGATGCGATAGGCGTCCGCCGCCGGCCCGGATCCGTCGAACAGCGCGCGGATCTCCTGCGCCAGGTCGGGCGGAATGACCTCGTCGGCATCGATGTTCAGCAACCACGGGTGTCGGCACAGCGTCTCGGCATGACGCTTCTGCGGCCCGTAGCCCTCGAAGGGGTGCTCGACCACGCGGGCGCCGAGGCGGGCGGCCAGCGCCTGCGTGCCGTCGGTGGACCCGCTGTCGACGACGACGATGTCGTCGCTCAGGCCGCGCACGGCCTCCAGCGTCCGCCCGATCCGGTCCGCTTCGTTCTTGCAGATCATGAAGACGGAGAGGGGCAGGGGCGAAGGCAAGGGCGCGACGTTAACCGTATGGGCCCGGCTCGGGGCGGAGACAGCCTCGAAGGCAATGCCATGGCGAAGCGGAGCGCACAAGTCGCCGCGACACGAAAGCGGCAAAAACAAGGCAAATTCAACGCTTCAGGTTCAGTTAACCTTCGTGAACCAAGCGTTGTCGCGTTCGTTCGACGTTTAGAGATCGTTGACCGTGAAAAAGCATTAGGGTTAAACGCGCGGCCGCATTGGCGTATCTCCATCCTCGATCGACCCGCCCGGGGTCGTTTTCGAGGACGTGCCATGACCGCGCTGCGTACCCTTCTTTCGATGGCCTTCGTCGGACTTGCCGGCGCAACGGCGGTGCAGGCCGCCGACCTGCCGAGCCGCGGCGACCCCTATGCGCCCGGCGCGGCCTACGCGCCGATCACGAACTGGACCGGCTTCTACCTCGGCGCCCACCTCGGCGGCGGCTGGGGCGAGAGCGGCCCGGTCGACACCTCGGGACTCGTGGGCGGATTCCAGGGCGGCTACAACTTCCAGGTCGAGAAGTTCGTCTTCGGCGGCGAGGCGGACTTCAGCTTCGCCAACATCAGCAACGAGAGCTTCACGGAGGAGGCCAAGCACGACTGGCTGGGTTCTATCCGCGGCCGCGCCGGCTACAGCTTCGGCAACCTGATGGCCTACGGCACCCTCGGCTTCGCCTTCGCCGATGCCAGCTACCGCAGCCTGTTCGGGGTGACGAGCGACACCGTCAACGGCTGGGTGTTCGGCGTTGGCGCCGAGATGATGGTGATGCCGAAAGTCACGATCCGGGCCGAGTACCTGCGCTACGAGCTGGGCAGCTCGCTCTATCCCTCGAATGTCGGCCTGGTCTCCATCGACAGCAGCGTCAACGTGATCCGCGCGGGCGCGAGCTACAAGTTCTGACGCCGCGGACGGCGGCGGTTCGCCGCCGCCGTTCCATGGTTCTGCCACCTTTGGCCGCCACAGGGGCGGCGATCGCAGGCGGGGGCGCCTTTTTTCGCGCTGTCGGTCGTCCTTTTCACCCGGAGGTCGTCGACCTCCTTCCTTTCGTTATGGAGTGAACAATGAAGAAGAGTGCTCTTGCCGTCGCCCTCGTGGCCGGCCTCCTGTCCACCTCGGCCATCGCGGCGGACCTTCCCAACCGCAAGACCGCCCCGGTCGCGCCCGTGACCTACGCTCCCGCCTTCAGCTGGACCGGCTTCTATGTCGGCGTGAACGCCGGCTACGGCTGGTCGGGCGGCACCGACGTGACCGTCGTGGGCGGTGGCGCCACCACGCTGTTCACCGGCGGCGACGAGGGCGGGTTCACCGGCGGCGGCCAGGCCGGCTACAATTTCCAGACCGGCGCCTTCGTGTTCGGCCTCGAGACCGACATCCAGTATGCCGACTTCGGCGGCGGCCGCACCTTCGCCCCGTCGCTCGTCACGACGGAGAGCGGCAACTACTGGGGCTCGGTCCGCGGCCGTCTCGGCTTCGCGGCCGACCGCGCGCTGTTCTACGTGACCGGCGGCCTCGCCTATGGCGACATCGGCGAGAACGTGTTCAACAACAACGACACGCGCGCCGGCTGGGCGCTGGGCGCCGGCGTCGAATACGCCTTCACCAACAACTGGACGGCGAAGGTCGAAGGCCTCTACGTCGACATCGACCGCGGCAACAAGGCCGGCTCGATCACGACGGGGGGCACCCTCTACACCGCTACGCAGTCCTCCGACAGCGGCTTCGGCATTGTCCGCGCCGGCCTGAACTACAAGTTCTGATCACACCATGACACGGAGTGCCGGGCGACCCGCCCGGCACTCCGAACGGCCGCGCCATCCCGCTGCCCCGCCACCCTGCGTCCTTCGAGACGGCCGCTTCGCAGCCTCCTCAGGATGCGGGGATTCAGGGGGGATCTCTGATCTATTGTCTTGAATTGGAATGTCCTCATCCTTCTAAGTTCGAGGAGCCATCTG
>JAIYAB010000351.1 GCA_027489275.1 Hyphomicrobiales bacterium | reverse complement strand
TGGACGCCGGAGCCCCCTCTTCCGCCACCCTGACCGCGAGTCGCCGGAGCCTTCTGCGCGGCGCCCTCGCCATCCTCGCGACCGCCCCGCTCGGCGCGGGAGCCTTCGCCCAAGGCCGGCCTTTGTCGGTTCTGACGACGACCGCGATGCTCGGCGACGCGGCCCGCGCCGTCGGCGGATCGCGCGTCGCAGTGACCACGCTCCTCGGCGAGGGCGTCGATCCGCACGTCTACAAGCCGACCCGCGCCGACACGGCGCGGATGCTTTCGGCGGACATGATCGTCGCCAACGGGCTGCATCTCGAAGCGCAGTTCAAGGACGCGTTCGAGCAGATCGGGCGCACGAAGCCGGTGGTGCTCGCCGGCGAGGCTCTGCCGCGCGAGCGGCTCGTGTCGGACGAGGACTACAAGGACCGCTTCGACCCGCACGTCTGGATGGATCCGGACCTGTGGAAGGACGTGGTGCTCGTCATCCGCGACGCGCTGAAGGCACGCGACCCCGCCGGCGCCCGCGCCTATGACGACGCCGGCGCGGCCTACGCCGCCGAGGTCGCCGGCGTGGCCGACTATGCGCGCACGGTGCTAGGCTCGGTGCCGAAGGAGCGTCGCGTGCTCGTGACGGCGCACGACGCGTTCGCCTATTTCGCGCGCGCCTTTTCCTTCGAGGTGATCGGCATCCAGGGCGTCTCGACGGAGAGCGAGGCCGGCCTGCGGCGGATCGAGGAGGTCGTCGACCTCGTCGTGAAACGGGCGATCCCGGCGGTGTTCGTGGAAGCCTCGGTGTCCGACCGAAACGTGCTCGCCGTCGTCGAGGGCTCCGCGCGGCGGGGACACAGGCTCGCGGTCGGCCCGCAGCTCTTCTCCGATTCCATGGGCGCGCCGGGAACTTACGAGGGGACGTATCTGGGCATGGTCGACCACAACGTCACCGCGATCGCCCGCGCCCTCGGCGGCACGGCCCCGGCGACCGGGCGGGCCGGCCGCCTGAGCCTGCGGGGATGACGGAGACCGGCGTGAGCGCTGCCCTGTCCCTGTCACGCGATCGCGCGCCGCTCGCGGTCGAGGACCTGAGCGTGGTCTATGGCGGGCAGACGGCGCTCGACCGGGTGACGTGGTCCTCCCCGGCGAGCGGCCTGCTCGCCGTCGTCGGACCCAACGGCGCCGGCAAGTCGACGCTTCTGAAGGCGATCCTGGGGCTCGTGCCCACCTCGGGCGGGCGCGTCACGGTCTTCGGACGGCCGGTCGACGCGGCGCGGGACAAGCTCGCCTATGTCCCGCAGCGCGCCGCCGTGGACTGGGACTTCCCGGCGACGGTGCTCGACGTGGTGCTGCAGGGGATGGTGCGCAAAATCGGTCTGCTCGCCGGCTACGGCCGGGACCACCGCGAGCGGGCGCATGCCTGCCTGGCGCAGGTCGGCATGGCCGATCTCGCCGGACGGCAGATCGGCGCGCTGTCGGGCGGCCAGCAGCAGCGCGTCTTCCTGGCGCGCGGGCTGGCGCGCGACGCGGCCGTGCTACTTCTCGACGAGCCGCTGGCCGGCGTCGACGCGGTGTCGGAATCGGTGATCCTGCGCGTGTTCGACGCACTGAAGAGGGAGGGCCGGCTGGTCGTCTGCGTCCACCACGACCTCGGCACCGTCGCGGACCGGTTCGACGACGTGCTCGTGCTCAACCGCAGCGTCATCGCCGCCGGGCCGGTGGCGACGGCCTTCGTCCCCGAGGTGCTCGGCCGCGCTTACGGCGTGCCGCTGGCGGTGACATGATGGACTGGCGCGCGCTCGTCTCGATCCTGCTGCTCGAAGGGGGCTGGAACACGGTCGTCGTCATGGTCGGAGCCGCCGCGCTCGGTTTCGCCTGCGGCGCGGTCGGCGTCTTCACCATGCTGCGCCGGCGGGCGCTGATGGCGGACGCGGTGGCGCACGCAGCCCTGCCGGGGCTGGCGGGCGGCTTCCTGCTCGGCGCGGCCCTCGGCCTGCCCGGCCGCACCCCGCCGCTGCTGCTCGCCGGGGCCGCCGTCGCTGCCGCCGCGGCGGCGATGCTGATCGATTGGCTGTCGCGCCGACCGCGCGTGACCGAGGACACGGCGACCGCCGCGGTGCTGGCCGCCTCGTTCGGGCTCGGCATCGCGCTGCTGTCGATCGCCCAGACGCTGAGCACGGGCGGACAGGCGGGCCTCGATTCCTTCCTGCTCGGCTCCACCGCCGGCATGCTCGCGTCGGAGGCGATGCTGACGGCGGCGCTCGCCGTGGCGGTGACGATCGTCCTGCGCCTCGCGCTGCCGAAGCTCGCGGCGGTCGCGTTCGACCCGCCCTTCGCCGCGGCCAGCGGCCTCAACGTGGCGCGGCTCGACCTGCTGGTCACGGCGCTCAGCCTCGCCTGCGTCATCATCGGGCTGCGCATCGTCGGGCTCGTGCTGGTGGTGGCGCTGCTCATCATTCCGCCGGCGGCGGCGCGCTTCTGGAGCGACCGGCTCGGCGTCGTCGTGGCGGTGGCCGCGCTGTTCGGAGCGGCCTCGGCCTATGTCGGCGCCGCGCTGTCGGCGGTCCTGCCCGACCTGCCGACCGGCGCCGTCATCGTCCTGTGCGCGGCGACGCTGTTTGCCATCAGCATGGTGGCCGGGAGCGCCCGCGGCCTGCTGCCGCTCGCCTGGGGCCGCCGCCGCCGTGCTTCGCCGGCGAGCGGGATGCCGGCCGCGCCGCGGAGCGCCTTGCCGTGACGACCTTCCTGCAGATCGACCTCCCGGCCCTGCTTGGCGCGCTGCTCGCGGCGCTCGTCTGCGCGCTCGTGGGCAACCTGCTGGTCCTGACCCGGCGCGCCATGTTCAGCGACGCGCTGAGCCACGTGATGCTGCCGGGCGTGCTGGTCGCCTTCCTCCTGACGGGCTCGACAGCGGCGCCCGCCGTGCTGGCCGGCGGCGTCGTGGCGGCCTTCGTGGCCGCCGTGCTGGTCCATGTCCTCGTGCGCTACGGCCGGGTCGACCCCTCGGCGGCGCTCGGCATCGTGTTCACGACGCTGTTCGCGGCGGGGATCGTGCTGATGGAGCAATCGGGCGCGGCGCGCACCAGCTTCGACGTGCACCACATCCTGTTCGGCAACCTCGAGACGCTCGTCTGGGCGGGCGCGAGCGGACCGGGCAGCCTCGTGGATCCGCAGGCGCTGGCGTTGCTGCCGGCCAGCATCGGCCACATGGCGCTGTCGCTCGCCATCGTCGCGGTGGTTCTCTACGTGCTGCGCACGCAGCTCGCGGTCGTCGCGTTCGATCCGGTCTTTGCGGCGGCAAGCGGGCTGCGCGTGCGGCTGCTCGACCTTGCCCTGCTCGCCGCCACCGCGCTCGCCACTGTCGCAGCCTTCGAGGCGGTGGGGGCGATCCTCGCGCTGGCCATGATCGTCTGCCCGGCCGCGACGGCGCGCCTGCTGACCCGGCGGCTCGACGCGCAGGTGCGCTGGTCGCTCGCCATCGCCGCCACGAGCGTCGGCGTCGGCTATGCGGTCGCCGTGCTCGGGCCGCCCGCGCTGGGCTTTCCCATCGCGCTGAATGCGGCGGGCACCATCGGCGCGGTATCGGGCGTCTTCTTCATCGCCGCCGCGGCGCTGCAGCGCCGGGACGGCGTTGCAATCGCGGGGAGGCGTGCATGAGCCCGAGAACGGCCCGCACGCCGAACCGCATCGAGGAGGAGTGCCGCGCCAAGGGGCTTCGCCTCACCGGGCAGCGCCGCGTCATCGCACAGGTGCTGGCCGAGGCGCACGACCATCCGGACGTGCCGGAACTGCATCGCCGCGCGCAGGAGCGCGACGGGCGCATCTCGCTGCCGACGGTCTATCGGACGGTGAAGCTCTTCGAGGGCGCCGGCATCCTCGAGCGCCATGCCTTCCGCGACGGGCGGGCGCGTTACGAGCGGGCGGGACGGACCCATCACGACCACCTGATCGACCTGGCGACCGGGCACGTCATCGAGTTCCGCAGCGCAGAGATCGAGCAGTTGCAGGCGGAAATCGCACGCCGTCTCGGCTATCGCCTCGTCGGCCACCGGCTGGAACTCTACGCCGAACGGATCGACGACGACTCCGACTGACCCGGTCCGGAGCCCGCCACGCAGGCGAGCGCCTCGCGGAACGTCGCGACGCCGTGCGCGATCTCGTCCCGGGTGACGACGAAGGGCGGCGCGAAGCGGATGACGGTGGCATGCGTCTCCTTGGACAGAACGCCCATCCGCAGCATGGCGAGGCAGACCTCGCGCGCCGGCGCGATCGCGGGATCGAGATCCACGCCGACCCACAGGCCGCGCCCGCGCACCGCGCGGATGGCGGGATGGCGGAGCGCGGACAGCGCGTCGATCAGCACGGCGCCGAGTTCGCGGCTGCGCTCGACGAGCCCTTCCTCCACGAGCACGCGCAGCGCCTCGTGGCCGACGGCGGCGGCCAGCGGATTGCCGCCGAAGGTCGAGCCGTGGCTGCCGGGATCGAACACGTCCATGAGGTCGCGCGTCGCCACGAAGGCTGAGACCGGCAGCAGCCCGCCGCCGAGGGCCTTGCCGACCACGAGGCCGTCCGGCGTGATGCCCTCGTGCTGGAAGGCGAACATCCGGCCGGTGCGTCCGAGGCCGGACTGCACCTCGTCGAGGATCAGCAGCACGCCCGTCTCGTCGCAGATCCGGCGCAGCGCGGCGAGGTAGCCCTCGGGCGGCACGACGATTCCGGCCTCGCCCTGGATGGGCTCGACCAGCACGGCGGCCGTGTTCGGGCCGATCGCGGCGCGCACCGCCTCCGCATCGCCGAAGGGCACGGTGACGAAGCCAGGCGCGAAGGGGCCGAAGCCGCGGCGGTAGTCGGGATCGCTGGAGAAGCCGACGATGGTCGTGGTGCGGCCGTGGAAGTTGCCTGCGGCGACGATGATCTGCGCCGTGCCGTCGGCGATGCCCCGCCGGTCATGGGCGTGGCGGCGCGCCGCCTTGATCGCGGTCTCAACCGCCTCCGCGCCGGTGTTCATCGGCAGCGCGGCGTCGAGGCCCGACAGGTCGCAGAGCTCGGCCAGGAAAGGCCCGAGCCGGTCGGAGTGATAGGCTCGCGACACGACCGCGACGGCCTCGAGCTGGCGCTGCAGCGCCGCGACCAGGCGCGGATGATGGTGGCCGTGGCTGACGGCGGAGTAGGCGCTCATCATGTCGAGGTACGCGCGACCGTCGACGTCCCAGACCCAGGCGCCGCGCCCGTGGCCGAGCACGACCGGCATCGACGCATAGTTCCGCGCGCCGACCCTCGCCTCCAGCGCGATGGCGTCGCGCGAGACGGCGCTGTCGGGGGTGCGGTGACGGGGGATGGCGTGGACGGTCACGATGGGGGCTCCGCTCTCGTGGGAAGACCCGCCCATGATGCCACCCTGCCCGCCGCATGAGCCGCGGATCTTCGCGACATGCGCCGGACCTTCTCCGGCGGATGACGGCTCCGCCAGCAGAAGCTACGGTCGCGGCAGGTCATTGCGAGGGAGGACGCCGGACATGGGAAAACGCTATGCGCGGCTGGATGACACCAACCTGCGCATCCTCACCCGGCTTCAGACGAACGGCCGCATCAGCAACGTGCGGCTCGCCGAGGAGGTCAACCTGTCTGCGTCGGCCTGCCTCGACCGGACGAAGGGGATGGAGGACGACGGCGTCATCCGCCGCTACGTCGCCGACTACGACCTGCAGAAGCTGTGCAGCCACGTGGTGCTGTTCTGCGAGGTGATCCTCCAGAACCACCGCGAGAGCGATTTCGACCGCTTCCTCTCCGCCGTGCGCGAGCGTCAGGAGGTGCTGGAGTGCTTCAAGATCGGCGGGCGGATCGACTATCTGATGCGCGTCGTGTGCCGCGACATCGACCACTACAACGAACTGTCGGATTTCATGAGCAGGGGCGAGCTCGGCGTGGAGAAGTTCCACGGCCACGTGGTGCTGGCCACGGACAAGGCGTTCCAGGGTTACCCGCTGGACATGCTGGTCAGCGACGAAGCCCGCTGAGACGACGACGCGCGGACAGGCCGCGCCCGGAATCAAGCGGCCCGGACAACCTGCAAGGGACGCTCGCGCGTCCTGCAGGTTTCCGGGCCAGCTCAGGCAGCCTTCAGACGAAGGCTGCGGAAGGACTTACTTGGCGTCCTTGACGGCCGTACCGACCGAATTGAACGTATCCTTCAGGTTACCCTGCAGGGTCTGCAGAGAAGCGATCAGGCCGACGGCGATGATCGCCGCGATCAGGCCGTATTCGATGGCGGTTGCACCCGACTCGTCGCGGACGAAACGGCGGAGAACATGCTTCATGGGACTCTTGCTCCTGCTCTGCGCTGCACTTTTTCGTGCACGGGACTTTTGTTCTTCCCGTGATTGCACTGTAGCCGGGCAATGGTTACCGGGTTTTCCCCGCCCCTGACTCATCGAAAAACGGCGTTTCCGGTCGGTTAAGCCGATCGCGTCAATCCGTACGATCGACGGGCAACCCGTTGGAATCGACGGGCTCGCCCTCGCTTTCGACGGAGCCGCGCCGTTGCAGAAAAATCGCGCCGAGCCAACAGGCCATCGCCCACGCCGCGCCGATGGACCAGCCTGCGAGCACGTCGGTGGGCCAGTGGACGCCCAGATAGACACGGCTGAGCCCGATCGAGAGCGTCAGGACCAGCGCGACGGCGGCGACATAGACCTTGATCCGCCGCTTCGGGCTGACGCGCGCGACGAGGACGCCGATGGTCAGGTAGGTCACCGCCGAGAGCATGGCGTGACCCGACGGGAAGCTCAGCGTGCGTACATCGACGAGGTGAGCCACGAGGTCGGGGCGCGGCCGGTCGAACCCGATCTTGAGAAGGGTCGAGAGCAACGCCCCGCCGCCGACCGAGACGGCCAGCAGGAGGGCGGCGCCGCGCTTGCCGTCAATGGCGAGGTAGAGCACCACCACCACGGTGATCAGGGTCAGGACGACGGTGCCGCCGAGCGCCGTGACGTCGCGCATCATCGCCTCCACCCACCACGGGCCGATCGGGTCGGCGGGGTCAAGCGGATTGCGCAGGGCGAGCAGGATCGCCTCGTCGAACCGATGCGTCTCGCCCTCGCGCACCTCGTCGGCGAGGCTGACGAAGGCAAAGAGGCCGGCCGCCGCCACGAGAAGCGCGGAAACGGGGCCGATCTCGAGGCGGGCGACGAAGGCGCGCAGGGTCATGGAAGACTCACCGACAGGCTTCCGCCAGGTCGCGGATGCGTTGTTCGTCCGCCGGCGTCAGGGCGCCGCGCGAGGCGCGCAGCGCCATGGCCGGGTCGTCGAGCCGCTCCCCGACGCAGGTGCAGACCTTCCGGCAGAAGCCGGTATCCGTGCCCGTGTCGCTGCAACTTCGCGTACAGGCCGTGGCGAAGGACGCCGGATCGGCGAGCCCCGCCTTCGGCGCCCCGGCTGCAACCGCAAGCGACAGGATGCCGAAGAAGACCGGCTGGTGGACGAGATAGACCGCGAGGCTGTGACGCCCCCCCCACGCCAGCACGGCGCCGATGCGGCCCGGCGTCCATGCGGCAAGCCGGCGGTCGAGCCCCGCGGCGATGCCGATCCGCGCCGCGAGGACTCCGACGAGCACCGCGGCGAACCATGGGAAAACCGGCACGAAATCGTTGGTCAGCGGCGGCTTCGGCATCAGCCCGAGCCACCACAGGCCAGGACTGTCGAAGGTCGGCGAGGAGAAGGCCAACGGCGCCACGGCGACGAACGCCGCCATCATCGCGATCCACCACAGCGGCGCGCGCAGCAGCGGCAGCGCCAGGACGCTGAACACCGCGATGGCGTGCAGGATGCCGAAGAAGACGAAGGACTGCGGCGTCGCGTAAAGGGTCGCGACCGTGACCGCGATCGCGGCGGCGGACACCATGGCGAGGCGGCGCAGGAACGGCCGCGGCTTCACGCCGTCCCGCGTTGCGAGCACGAGGCTGACGCCCACCAGGACGAGGAAGCTGCCGGCGATCAGCTTGGCGAAGAGCCGCCACCCCGGATCGACGCCGGCCTGCAGGGTGATGAAGCCGAAGAACCCGAGATCCCACGTGAAGTGGTAGACGAACATCGCCAGCAGGGCGACGCCGCGCGCGACGTCGACAGCGGGGATGCGGAGCGGGGAAGGCGCGGCGGGATCCATCGCTTTCCGTTCTAGAGCACCTTCCGTGTGCACGGAAACGGATCATGCAACCGGAACCTGCCTCCCTTCCACGAGAGGCCCCGACGAATGTGGCCCGGCGCAGGCGCCGGGCCACCCGTCCGGGGATCCGATACGTCGTCAGTTCAGCATCACGCCCTTCGGCGGCGCCTCACCGGCGACGACGACGTCGCCGATGCGCAGACCCTCCGGGCCGGCATCGATGGCCACGGTGTCGCCGTCATGGATCTTGCCGGACAGGATCAGCTCGGCGAGCGGATCCTGCACGTTCTTCTGGATGACGCGCTTGAGCGGGCGCGCGCCATAGGCCGGATCATAGCCCTTGGCCGCGAGCCAGTCGCGGGCCGAGGCATCGAGCGACAGCGTCAGCTTGCGCTCGTCGAGCAGCTTCTGCAGCCGACCGAGCTGGATGTCGACGATGGCGCCCATCTGGTCCCTCTGCAGGCGATGGAACAGGATGATCTCGTCGACGCGGTTGAGGAATTCCGGCCGGAAGTGCGAACGGACCACCGTCATCACCTCGTCGCGCACCGCGTCGGTGTCCTCGCCCTCTTGCTGATTGACCAGGAACTCCGACCCGAGGTTGGAGGTCATGATGATCAGCGTGTTGCGGAAGTCGACCGTGCGCCCCTGCCCGTCC
>JAIYAB010000340.1 GCA_027489275.1 Hyphomicrobiales bacterium | reverse complement strand
CGTGCAGGGCAAGGTCGCCGACATGTACGTGAGGCTCAACGCCTGCCGGGCCGATGTCTACGCGGTGGCCAAGGCCTGCGACCGCGGCGAGACCACCCGCGAGGACGCCGCCGGCGCCATCCTCTAGGCCGCCGAAAAGGCCACCCAGGTCGCCCTCGACGCCATCCAGCTCCTCGGCGGCAACGGCTACATCAACGACTACCCCACCGGCCGCCTGCTGCGCGATGCCAAGCTCTACGAGATCGGCGCGGGAACGAGCGAGATCAGGAGGATGCTGATCGGCCGGGAGCTGTACGCGAAAACGGGGTGACGGAGTGTATGCGTTGACAGCATTGCTATCATTGCATACATTGATAGCATGGCAAGCTTGACGATCAGAAATCTTCCCGACGACGTTCGCGACCGCATCCGGCTCCGGGCTGCTGCTCACGGGCGCAGCATGGAAGCCGAGGTTCGCGCGGTTCTGGTTCAGGCGTTCGAGCCTCCCCCGGCCGAGGATGCCGTTGCGCGTCAGCGGAGGAAGATCGAAGCCGCTCGCGCGCTCGTGCGCGCCACTATCCCGCCGGGCACGTCGCTCGTGGACGAATTCCTGCGAGAGCGTCGGGCGAGTTGGGGTGAGAACGATTGAGCCATGTCCTCGATGCCTCGGTCATCCTTGCCGCGCTCAATAACGAGTCGGGCGCGGATCTGGCGCTGGAACTGCTTGCGAGCGGCTCAGTCAGTGCGGTGAACTTGAGCGAAGTGGTCGGCAAGCTCCAACGCAAGGGCATGGACGACGACGCCATCGCGACGATCTTGGAGAGTCTTGATTGCGAGGTCGTCCCCTTCGACAAGGATCAGGCGGTGCTGGCCGGGCTGATGACCCGGTTGACCGCGCCGAGAGGGCTGTCTTTGGGTGACCGCGCCTGCTTGGCGTTGGCTGCAAGCCGTCACTTGCCTTGTTTCACGGCTGAGAGAGCTTGGCTTGATCTGCCGCTACGGGTCGACGTGAGGTTGATCCGCTAGATACGCTCCCGCCTCGCCACTGGACGCCACGCCGGCCGTCCTTATGCTGCGCGGCGCAGGGGAGACACGTCATGATCACGCTTTGGGGCCGCATCACCTCCATCAATGTCCAGAAGGTCGTCTTCGCGCTGGGGGAGGCGGGGGTCGCCTTCGAGCGGCGGGACGTCGGCGGCGCCTTCGGCGGGCTGCAGACGCCCGAATACAAGGCGATGAACCCCAACGCCATGATCCCGGTCCTGCAGGACGGCGACGTCACGGTCTGGGAATCGAACGCGATCGTCCGCTACGTCGCCGCCCGCTACGGCGAGGGCACGCTGTGGCCGCGCGATCCCGGCGCGCGGGCGAAGGCCGACACATGGTCCGACTGGCAGCAGACCGTCGTGGGCGCGTCGATGGGGCCGGCCTTTCTCGGTCTCATCCGCACGCCGCCCGAGAAGCGCGACATGGCGGCGATCGAGGCGAGCATCGCAAAGACCGAGGCGGCCTTCGACCTGCTGGACGCACATCTGTCGAAGAGCCCGCACGTCGGCGGCGACGCCTTCACCTTCGCCGACGTCGTCCTGACGCCGTCCGCCCATCGCTGGCTGCACATGCCCGTCGCGCGTAAATCGCGTCCCGCGCTCGAGCGGTGGTACGCGGCGATGGCCGCGCGGCCGGCGGCCGGTCCGGCGCTGCCCCTGCCCGTCGTCTGATCGGCGCGCGGACGGCGCGTGTACTTCCTCGCCTCCAAGCTGCTCTGGATCGTTGCGCAGCCGCTCAACGCGCTGCTCATCCTGGCCTTTCTGGGTCTCGGCCTGGCGTGGACGCGGTACGGGAGATTCGGCCGCGGCCTGTGTCTCGCCAGCCTGCTCGCCATCGTGGCGCTGGGGTCGCTGCCGGTCGGCACGCTTCTTCTCCGCGCGCTGGAGGACAGCGTGCAGCCTTGGAAGGACGATGGTCGCCCGGTCGCAGGCGTCATCGTTCTCGGCGGCGCGTTCGAAGGCGATACGGCGCTCGCGCGCGGGCAGGTCGCCTTCAACGAGGCCGGGGAACGGATCGTCGCCATCCTGCAGTGGGCGCGCCAGCGGCCTGACGTGAAGATCGTCTTTTCGGGCGGAGCCGCCGCCATCATCGGCGAGGCCGTCAGCGAGGGCCGCGCGGTGGAACGCTTCGTGGAAACGCTCGGAGTGCCCCCCGGGCGGTTCGTCGTCGAACCCGATTCGCGCAACACGCTGGAAAACGCACGCTTCAGCTACGCGCTGCTGCGGCCCGCGCCCTCGGATCGCTTCGTCCTCGTGACGTCGGCCTATCACATGCCGCGCTCCGTCGGCCTGTTCCGGGCGGCCGGCTTCACCGTGCTTCCGTGGCCGGTCGACTACCGCACCGGCTCGCCCCGGGAGATGCGCGCGACGACGGACCTTGTCGATGGCCTGCACCGGCTCGACACCGCCGTGCGCGAATGGATCGGCCTGTTCGCCGCGCGCGCGCTCGGCCAGACGCGGGAGCTCTTTCCCTCGCCCTGATGGCCCGTCAGTCGGGACGCGGCAGGCCCAGCCGGTAGACGCCCTTGAAGCCGTTGGGATCGACGGGCTTGCCCTTGCGGAAGATGGCGATCCGGCCTTGCTCGGCGAGGCGGACGGCCGCACGGCGCACCGGGACCATCAGCGGGCCCCAGCCGTCCGGATGGACGCCGCCCAGCGCGCGGGCAGCCTCGGACGGGCAGATGGTCTTGCCTTCGCCGCGCTCGCGGACGAGATCGAGGATCGTGGCTTCGAGCGTTTCGGGCGAGGGCAGGGGCGCGCGGTCGGTCATGAGGAGGCGTGTGCTCCCGCCGGCCGCCTGCGTCAAGGCCGCCTCGCGCCGCGTCAGCGGTCGAGAACCGCGTCGTGCCCGTCCGAGCGGAACTGCCGCAGCGCCATCACCACCAGAACGGCCGCCGTCGAGATCACCAGCACGAGCGGCGAGATGAACCAGCCGAGGTAGCCGAGCGCGAAGAAGAAGGCCCGCTGGCCGCGGTTGAAATGGCGGCCGGCCGCGGTGGTCATCCGCGCGGTTCGGCGGACATGGGCCATCGCGGCCGGGGTCCCGGCCTCCTCGCGCGGCGGGGTTCCGCCGAGCAGGATCGCGGCGTAGTTGAACAGCCGGTAGGACCACGCGAACTTGTAGAAGGCATACACGAAGATCAGCGCCAGCCCGATGCCCTTGAGCTCCCAGGCGGCGCGGGAGGATTCGAGCCCGATCGGCAGGTCGCCGACCACGCGCACGACGTCCTCGGCGGAGCGCAGCAGGGCCAGCGAGCCGCCGACGGCGAGCAGCGACGTCGAGGCGAAGAACGCGGTGCCGTTCTGCAGGCTCGCCATGATCTGCGTGTCGACGATGCGCACCTCCCGCGCGAGCATTCGCTCCATCCAGTGTTCGCGGAACCCGTGCATGGCGCCGTTCAGCGTCCGCCGCGCGAAGCGGCCGTGCTCGATGAGACGGCCGTAGCCCAGCCAGGCGGCCACGAAGAAGGCGAGGGCGGCCCAGTCGAGGGGCGTGAGGATCGTCATCCGCCCACTGTCGTGCGCGGCAGGCGCCCGGCGCAAGCGCGGCCTGTGAACAACCCCGCGCCGCCGCCTGCGCATTGACGGCGGGGGCCGGCCGGCCGATCCTGCAGCGCGGAGGATGCGCCGATGGTTCAGACGATCAGCAAGGGCTACAAGGCGCTTCTCGCCGAGGCCAACGCCATGGTCGAGACGGTGCCCGCGGCGGAGGCGGTGAAGCTCGTCGGCCGGGACGACGTCGTGCTGGTCGACCTGCGCGACCCGCGGGAGCTCGAGCGCGAGGGAAAGGTGCCCGGCGCGTTCCACTGCCCGCGCGGCATGCTCGAATTCTGGATCGACCCCGAGAGCCCCTACCACAAGCCGACCTTTGCGCAGGACAAGCGCTTCGTCTTCTTCTGCGCGGGCGGATGGCGCTCGGCGCTGGCTGCGCGCACTGCGCGCGAGATGGGGCTGAAGCCCGTCGCGCACATGGGCGGCGGCTTTGCCGCGTGGCGGGAGGCCGGCGGTCCCGTCGAAGGCGGCAAGCCCCCCGAAGGCAAGGCGGGCTGAGCGCTCGCCCCGACGTTGCAAGCGGCGCAGGTTCCGCCATGATCCCCGCACCAGCTCCGGCGACGGGTCACGCGCCCTCGCCCGCATGAAGGGTGGAAGCCTTTGGCCGTCCTGACCTCCTCCGTCGACCCGCGTTCCGACGCGTTCCGCGCCAACGCCGACCAGTGGCGCGACATCGCCGCCGATCTGCGCGCACGCCGCAGCGAGGCCGCGCAGGGCGGCCCCGCCAAGGCGCGCGAGCGCCATCTCGGCCGCGGCAAGCTGCTCCCGCGCGATCGCGTGACGCGCCTGCTCGATCCCGGCTCGCCCTTCCTCGAGATCGGGGCGCTCGCGGCGCACGGCATGTACGACGACGCCATCCACGGCGCCGGCATGATCGCCGGCATCGGCCGTGTCGAGGGGCACGAGGTGATGGTCGTGTGCAACGACTCGACCATCAAGGGCGGCACCTACTACCCGATGACCGTCAAGAAGCACCTGCGCGCGCAGGAAATCGCGCGCGAGAACAGGCTGCCCTGCGTCTATCTCGTCGATTCGGGCGGCGCGAACCTTCCGCACCAGACGGAGGTCTTCCCCGACCGCGAGCATTTCGGCCGCATCTTCTACAATCAGGCCACGCTGTCGTCGCTGGGCATTCCCCAGATCGCGGTGGTGATGGGATCGTGCACGGCCGGCGGCGCCT
>JAIYAB010000144.1 GCA_027489275.1 Hyphomicrobiales bacterium | reverse complement strand
GCCCGGGTCGTAGGTGAACATGCCCGTCTGGGCATAGAGCTTTGCGATGTCGACGACGGCCGGTCCGATGGACCCCTGCTTGGTCGGAAGGGAGAGATTCTTTCCGTTGACGGTCAGGGAGGCGGGCTCGCTGCTCATGGGCGCTATCCTTCGGCCGAAGTCATCGATGTGCCGGACGCTCGGGTGTGCGTCTGCGGCACGAAAGGTCGCGAGTTTCGCATCGAAACACGACAGTTTGCCAATTCCCAAGGCAAACGCACCGGTTCCAGTGTTTTTTCGCTGTGCCTTTGGTGTGCTAACCGAAATCCCTGAGCCATTCAACCACACCGAAAGACGGGTGTCGCTGCGCTGCATGCAGGCATCGGCGCGGCCCTCTCCGCTCCCAGCCGCCCGGCCGCCGGCGCACCGGTTGCGCCGGTAGCCTGCGAGCCGTCAGCGAGGCGTTTTTTCCTTGTGCGAGGGCTCAGGCCTTTGCGGCCTGGTCGCGCAGGCGGCCGAGGCACTCCTCGCGGCCGAGGACGTCCATGACGTCGAACAGTCCGGGCGACGTCGAGCGCCCTGTCAGCGCCGCGCGCAGCGGCTGGGCGACCTGCCCGAGCTTGAGGCCATTCGCGTCGGCGAAGGTGCGGACGGCGGCTTCCGTCGCCGCTGCCGACCATTCCGCCAGCGCCTCCAGCTCCGGCAGCAGGGCGGCGATGCGCGCGCGACCGCCGTCGGCCAGAAGCGCCTCGGCCTTGGCCTCGAAGGTCAGCGGGCGGGACGCGTAAAGGTAGTAGGCGCTGTCGAACAGCTCGACGAGCGTCTTTGCGCGCTCCTTCAGGCCGGGCATCGCGGCCGTGAGCTGCGCGCGCAGGCGCGGCGTCAGCGCGGTCGGCGCGCCGCGCGGCGGCCCGATCTCGGGCAGGATCGTCTCGATCGCCGAGACGAGGTCGGCATCGCTCGACGATCGCATGTAGTGGCCGTTCAGGTGCTCGAGCTTGGCAAAGTCGAAGCGGGCCGGCGAACGGCCGATCCCCTCGAAGCCGAAGGCGTCGATCATCTCCTGCGTCGAGAAGAACTCCTGGTCGCCATGGCTCCAGCCGAGCCGCACCAGATAGTTGCGCAGTGCGATCGGCAGGTAGCCCAGCGAGCGATACGCGTCGACGCCGAGGGCGCCGTGGCGCTTGGAAAGCTTCGCGCCGTCCGGCCCATGGATCAGCGGGATATGCGCCATCTCCGGCACCTCCCAGCCGCAGGCCTGGTAGATCTGCGTCTGCCGGGCCGCGTTGGTGAGATGGTCGTCCCCGCGGATCACGTGGGTCACGTCCATGTCGTGGTCGTCGACGACGACGGCGAGCATGTAGGTCGGATTGCCGTCCGAGCGCAGCAGAACGAGATCGTCGAGATCCTTGTTCTGCCAGACGACGCGGCCCTGGACCTTGTCCTCGACCACCGTCTCGCCGTCCTGCGGCGCCTTGAGGCGGATCACCGGCTTGACGCCGGGAGGGGCCTCGGAGGGATCGCGATCGCGCCAGCGGCCGTCGTAACGCATCGGCCTGCCCTCGGCACGGGCCTTCTCGCGCATCTCTTCCAGCTCCTGCTGGGACGCGTAGCAATGGTAGGCGCGGCCCTGTGCGAGCAGGGACTCGGCCACCTCCCGGTGACGCGCAGCACGGGCGAACTGGTACACGACGTCGCCGTCCCAGGTGATGCCGAGCCACTGCAGCCCGTCCAGGATCGCCTGGATCGCGCTCTCGGTGGAGCGCTCCCGATCCGTATCCTCGATCCGCAACAGCATCTTGCCGCCGTGCCGCCTGGCGTAGAGCCAGTTGAACAGCGCGGTGCGACCTCCGCCGATGTGCAGGAACCCCGTGGGCGAGGGAGCGAAACGGGTGACGACTGGTCGGCTCATCGACTTGGCACACGGTCCGGAAGAGGAATCGGAAGAACCACAACCGGCCGGTGCTGGTTCATGGCGCGCGTCGTGTACCATCATTGCCGGGCGAGGTTAAGGGCGCCCCCGATGTCCATCGAGACCGCCGACGGTCCGGTCACCCGCCGCAGCGAGGGCGCGGGGCGCGCGGCGGCGGCGCGGCTTCTTGCCCGGGCGTCGGATTGCCTGTCCCGCGAAGCCGCCGCGCGGCGGCCGTTCCTGTGGCTGCCGGTGGCAATGGGGCTCGGCATCGTCCTGTATTTCGCCGCCGAGGCGGAGCCTTCGACCCATGCGCCGGCCGTGCTGGCCACCTTGTCGTTGCTCGCCGCCGCCGCCGCACGCAACAGGCCGGTGGCGTGCGGGGGCCTGGCGGGCCTTGCCGCGGCCTTCGCGGGCTTCGCGCTGGCGGGCTGGCGCGCGGCCGACGTGGCCGCGCCCGTTCTGGAGCGGCCCACCGTCGGCCTGCTGAGCGGGTTCGTGGAGACGACCGAGGCCCGGTCCGGGGGAGGGCGGCTTCTGCTTCGGGTCCACGGTTTCGCCGATCGGCCGCCTGAACGCCTGCCCTTCCGGGTGCGGGTGACCCTGCCGCAGCTCGGAACGGTGAAGGCCGGCGACTTCATCATCGCCCGCGCCCGGCTGGTCCCGCCGCCGCCGGCGTCGCGCCCGGGCGGCTACGACTTTGCCCGCGAGGCCTATTTCCAGCGCATCGGCGCCGTGGGCTCGATCATGGGCGCGGTCGAACTGGCGCCGCCTCCCGTGGAGGCGCCCCTGTCGCTGCGCGCCGCCGCCGCCGTTGACCGCGCGCGCAACGCGCTGACCGCGCGCATCGTCGCCGTGATCGGCGGCGCGCCGGGAGCAGTCGCCGCGTCGCTCGTCACCGGCAAGCGGGGCCTGATTCCCGAACCAGTGAACGAAGCGCTCCGGGCGGCGGGGATCTACCACGTAGTGTCGATCTCGGGCCTCCACATGGTCCTGGCGGCCGGCATGGTGTTCTGGTTCGTCCGCGCCGCCGCAGCCGCGATCCCCGCCCTTGCGCTGCGCTGGCCGGTCCGGAAGGTCGCGGCGCTCGTCGCGATCCTGGCCGGGTGCGCCTACAACGTGTTCGCCGGAGCCGAGATCGCGACGCAGCGCGCGCTGGTGATGTCGGTCGCGCTGTTCGGCGCCGTGCTGGCGGACCGCGCCGCGCTGTCGAT
>JAIYAB010000053.1 GCA_027489275.1 Hyphomicrobiales bacterium | reverse complement strand
TTCGAGATGGGCAATTGCAGGAACGGCACGGTCTTAACCCGCCCGTCGGTGAAGCGGAGTTCGACGCGGTAGTCGGCGCGGAATTCGAGATAGGTGATGGTCGACGGGTCTTCGGCCAGCAGAGCGAGGAATTCGTGGAAGCGCTCGGTGGTCGTGTTGTCGGAACACGGCGTGCCGATGACGCTGATGCTCTCGAAGCCGAGTTCCGCTTCCAGCGCGCGCAAGGCATAGACCTGGCAGGGGCTGCCGACGACCGCGATGCGCTTGTGCCCTGCGGCGCGCGCCGGCTCCAGCAGCGCCAGCAGCGGCGCGTAGCCCATGCGCATGCCGCGGCAGGCGGCCATGTCCTGCGCGCGGGTGACGAGGACCGGCACGGGCTTCCAAGGGTCGACCTCGTCCGGCCGCATGGTGAGCACGGCATCGACGGCGCCGGTCTCCAGCAGCCGCTCGGCGAGGCGGGTGGTGAGGCCCGTCCACTGCGCGCCGGGGCGCGGAGTGGCGAGGCGCGCGCGCTTCATGGCGAGGAACGGCCCGAAATGCAGCTCGTCCGGCCGCGACGGATCGCGCGTGCGACCGTGCACGCGCCGTTCGAGCGCGTCATAGTCGGGCTTGATGAACTGGCAGGCCTTGCCGCACTGGCGCGGGTCTTCCATGCGTGAGACGCCGCAATCGGTGCAGAGCCCGCGCGGCGCCGGCTCGCGCAGCACCGGCGTCACCGGCCCGGCCCGCTCCTGTCCCCCGACGATTCCCACGCGTCCCCCCATGCCCCCGTGTCAAGGCAGTTTGACACCAAGCGCAGGCGTCGCCTAGCCACATGCGGCGTTTGACAGGGGCGGCGCGAGCCCGTCACATCGCGCCGTTTCGTCAAAGGATCGGATATCCCCATGAATGGCGCCGACCTTCTCTGCGACACGCTGCTGGCCAACGGCGTCGACGTCTGCTTCGCTAATCCCGGCACGTCCGAGATGCATTTCGTGGCCGCGCTCGACCGCAAGCCGCAGATGCGCTGCGTGCTCGGGCTGTTCGAGGGCGTCGTGACAGGCTCCGCAGACGGGTACGCGCGCATGACGGGCCAGCCGGCGGCGACGCTGCTGCACACCGGGCCGGGCCTCGCCAACGGGCTGGCCAACCTTCACAACGCGCGCCGCGCACGCACGCCGATGGTCAACGTCGTGGGGGACCACGCGTCGTGGCATCTGGTGAACGACGCGCCACTGACCAGCGATATCGAGGGTCTGGCGCGGCCGATGTCGCATTTCGTGCGGCGCATCGAGGGTCCCGGCGACGTGCGCCGGGCTACGGAGGAGGCTTGGGCGGCGTCGCTGGGGCTTCCGGGCATCGCCACGCTGATCCTGCCGGCCGACGCCGCCTGGGGCGCGGTGGAGCCGGAGACGCCTGCGGCGCTGGCCCGGCCGCGCCTGCCCGTTCCGGCGGGCGAGGCGGTGGAGGAGGCGGCGCGCGCGATCCGCGAGGCGCGGGCGGCTGGACGCAAGGTGACGCTGCTGGTCGCCGGGCAGGGGCTGCGCGCGCGGCCGCTGGCGGTCGCCGGCCGCATCGCCGCGCGGCACGGCGTGCGGCTGCTCTCGCCGATGTCGAACCCGCGCATCGAGCGCGGGGCCGGGCGGCTCGCGCTGCCCAAGGTGCCGTATCCGGTGGACGTTTCGCTGCCGATGCTGGCCGACATCGACCTGCTGGTGCTGGCCGGGGCGCCGGTTCCGGTCGCCTTCTTCGGCTATCCGGGCAAGCCGGGGCGCCTGATCCGCGATGATTGCAGGGTGGTGACTCTGGCCACGGCCTGCGACGACGTTCAAGCGGCGATCGACAGCCTCGCGGATGCGCTCGGCGTGTCTGGGGCGGGGGAGGGGCTTGCGCCGGCCGCCGCCGCCCGGCCGCCGCGGCCGACCGGCACGCTGACGCCGGAGACGGCGGCGCAGGCCGTGGCGGCGCTGCTGCCGGAGAACGCCATCATCTGCGACGAATCGATCACGGCGAGTGGACACGTTTTCGCGCACACCGCCGGTTGCCCCCCGCACGACTACCTGCAGATCACCGGCGGCGCGATCGGCATCGGGATTCCGATGGCGGCCGGCGCGGCGGTGGCGTGCCCGGACCGCAAGGTCGTCGCGACGCAGGCCGACGGCAGCGCGATGTACACGATCCAGGGCCTGTGGACGCAGGCGCGCGAGAACCTGGACGTCGTGACGGTGGTGTTCTCGAACCGGACCTACGCCATCCTCAACGGCGAGATGCGCGGCGTCGGGGTGAACGAGGTCGGCCTCAACGCGCGGCGGATGCTCAACTTGGACGATCCGGCTCTCGACTTCGTCTCCATCGCCCGCGGCATGGGCGTGGAGGCCGCGCGCGCGACGACGGCGGACGAACTTGTCACGCTGCTCGAGGGCGCGATGGGGCGGCGCGGGCCGTTCCTGATCGAGGCGGTGCTGTAGGGAGCGCGGTCAGCGCCAGAGGTCACGCATGCGCGCGGCGACGTCGACCGTGACGGCGGGGGCGGCGCGGGGGCCGGCGGCGGCGCGCGGTGCGGCGGCGGGCCAGCTCGCGAGCTCGAACCTGTCGAGCAATGCGTGCGGGATGAAGCGCGTGCGCGAGGCGTAGACGTGGCGGTCGCCGCGCGCGGCCTGGCCGTGGACGTAGAAGCGCTGCGGGATCATCACGTGGAGCTGGTCCTTCGCGCGTGTCATCGCGACGTAGAGCAGGCGACGCTCCTCCTCGATCTCGGCATCCGACCCGGTGGCGAGGTCGGAGGGCATGCAGCCATCCACGGCGTTGAGCACGAACACGGCCTTCCACTCCTGCCCCTTGGCCGAGTGGATGGTCGAGAGGATCAGGTAGTCCTCGTCCTTGAGCGGCACGCCCGCCTCGTCGCTCGTGGCGTCGGGCGGGTCGAGTGTCAGGTCGGTCAGGAAGCGCTGGCGCGAAGGGGCGTGCGCGGCGATCTGCTCGAGCTGGATGAGATCGGGCAGGCGCATCCGCGCGTCTTCGTGCAGGCGCTCCAGATGCGGCTCGTACCACAGGCGCACGCGCTCGAGCTCGGCCGGCCAGTCGGCCGCGCCCGACCTCAGGTCCGACAGGAGGGCGACGGTCGCCGGCCAGGCGTCGGCGGCGCGGGGCGGCGGCGACACGGCGGCCAGGGCGTCGAGCGAGCCGCCGGCGGCGGCGACCGCGTCGACGATGCGGCCGGCGGTCGTCGGGCCGATACCCGGGACGAGCTGGAGCAGCCGGAAACCGGCGACGCGGTCGCGCGGGTTCTCCGCGTAGCGCAGCACGGCGAGGACATCCTTGACGTGTGCGGCGTCGAGGAACTTCAACCCGCCGAATTTCACGAAGGGGATGTTGCGGCGGGTCAGCTCCACCTCGAGCGGCCCGGAATGATGCGATGTGCGGAACAGGACCGCCTGCTGCTTCAGAGCGAGGCCGGCCTCCCGGTTCTCCAGGATGCGCTCGACGATGCAGTTGGCCTGCGCCGTCTCGTCGCCCACCGTGACGAGGCGCGGCTTCTCGGTGGATTCGCGGTCCGACCACAGGTTCTTGGTGAAGCGCTCGCGGGCGAGGCCGATGACAGCGTTGGCGGCGCCCGGGGTGGGCTGCGTAGAACGGTGGTTCTGCTCCAGCGTCACGACTTCCGCCGGCTGCGCGAAGCGGGAGGGGAAGTCGAGGATGTTGCGCACGGTGGCGGCGCGGAAGGAATAGATCGACTGGGCGTCGTCGCCGACGACGGTGAGGCCTCGGCCGTCCGGCTTCAGCGCCAGAAGGATGCGCTCCTGCAGGCGGTTGGTGTCCTGGTACTCGTCGACGAGGACGTGATCGAACGCCGCGCCGATCTCGGCGGCCAGCGTCGCGTCGTCGAGCATGTGCGCCCAGTAGAGCAGCAGGTCGTCGTAATCGAGCACCGATTGGCGCTGCTTGGCCTCGACATAGGCGGAAAAGAGCCGCTTCAGCTCCGCTTCCCAGCCGGCACACCACGGAAAGGACGATCCCAGCACCTGCGCCAGCGGTATCTCGGCGTTGACGACGCGTGAGTAGATGGCGAGGCAGGTCCCCTTGGTCGGGAAGCGGCTCTCCGTGCCGGAAAAGCCGAGCTCGTGCCGGACCATGTTCATCAGGTCGGCGGAATCCTCGCGGTCGTGGATCGTGAAGGCCGGGTCGATGCCGATGCGGCCGGCGTGCTCGCGCAGGATGCGGGCGCCGACGGCGTGGAACGTACCGGCCCATGTCAGGGCGTCGGTCATGATGCGCGCCGCCGGGCCCATCGCCTCGCCGGCGATCCGCTCGACGCGGCGCATCATCTCGCCCGCCGCGCGGCGGGAGAAGGTCAGGAGCAGCAGGCGACGCGGGTCCGCGCCTTCGACGATGAGCGTCGCGACCATGTGGGCGAGCGTGTTCGTCTTGCCTGATCCGGCGCCGGCGATGACGAGCAGCGGCCCCTGCGCGGCGGCCGCGCGCTCGGCGGCTCGGCGCTGCTGCGGGTTCAGCCTTGCAAGGTGCGGCCGAGGGTCCGGAGGACCCGAATCGCTGGCGAGCGGGATGGCAGTCATGCGGGCAGGCAAACATGGTTCGCGTTGTGTTCGCAATCGCAGGCTGCATGCGCAGGTCCGGACGGACGCGCGAAGCGTACAAAGAACTCAATCGCAGGACCCTTCCATGACCGCATCCCCCATTGCCATCGTCGGCGCCGGCATCGCCGGTCTCGCCGCCGCCCGCCGCCTCGCCGACGCTGGCCGTTCCGTGGTCGTGTTCGACAAGGGCCGGGGTCTGGGCGGTCGCATGGCGACCCGCCGGGCCGACGGCTTCGCCTTCGACCACGGCGCGCAGTTCTTCCGGGTGCGGGGCGAGGCCATGGGCGCCGCGCTGTCCGCATGGCGGGAGGCGGGCGCGGCGGGCGCATGGTTCGAGGACGCCTTCGTGGGCACGCCGGGGATGACTGCGCCGGCACGGGCTCTCGCGGCCGGCCTCGACGTGCGGACGGAGTGCGCCGTCACGGGCCTGTCGAAGGACGGGGCGGGCTGGACCCTAAGCGACGCGGCAGGTCCGGTGGCGCACCCTGCCAACGGCACGTTCGGCGCGGTGGTGCTGGCGGTGCCCTCGCCGCAGGCGATTCCGTTGGCGGCGTCGGCCGGCGTCGCGATGCCGGCACTCGCCGACGCCGTCTACGCGCCATGCTGGGCGCTGATGCTCGGGTTCCCCGGTCCGCTGCCCGGCGTGAAGGACCGGATCGAGCCCGACGACCGCGCGGTTGCGTGGGTGGCCCGGAACGCCTCGAAGCCGGGGCGGGGCGAGGGCGAGTCAATCGTCGTCCATGCCCGACCGGACTGGTCGCGGGCGCAACTCGAGCGGGACGCTGCAACGATTCCAGCTTTGCTGTCCGTCCCATTGGCGGGCCTCGGCATCGACATCCACGCCGCCCGGTACGTCGCAGCGCATCGTTGGCGCTACGCGCTTGTCGAGACGCCGGCCGGAACGCCGTTCCTCGCCGACCCCGCGGGCCTGTATGCGTGCGGAGACTGGTGCCTGGGCGGACGGGTCGAGGCAGCGTTCGACAGCGGCCACGCAGCCGCCGGAGCGGTGCTGGCGGAGGCTGCGCGATGACGGACGCCCGGGCGCATGCCGAACCGATCGCCTGCGGCGACCGCATGACGGTCTACTACGACGGCTCGTGCCCGCTCTGCACGGCCGAGATCGGCCACTACCGCAAGCTCGACACGGCCGGCGCGGTGACCTTCGCGGACGTGTCCTCGGCGGCTGGCGATCCCGGTCCTGACCTCGCGCGAACGGACGCGATGGCCCGGTTCCACGTGCGCACGCCAGACGGCAGGCTGCTGTCGGGAGCGGCAGCCTTCGCGGCCCTGTGGCGGGCGATGCCGGGGCCGTGGCGCGTGCTGGGGCAGTTGGCGGGTTGGCGTCCGGTGACTGTCGTGCTGGAAGGCGTCTACCGGGCCTTCCTGCCGGTGAGGCCGGCCCTGTCGCGGGCCTTCGGGCGTTTCAGGGGGCGCCCGGCGGCGGCTCCCACCGATACTGGAACACCGGCAGGCCGGAGGTCGGGTTGACGCCCTCGCCGGTGCGCCTGAGGCCTTCGCGCTCGTAGAAGCGGATGGCCCGGTGGTTGTTGGCGTTGACCGACAGGTCGATGCGGCGCGGCGAAAGCCGTTGCGCCTCGTGCAGCAGCGCCTGGCCAAAGCCAAGGCCCTTCAGATCCTGCGCGACGCAGATCTGGTCGAGGTGGGCCTTCGCGGGGTCTATCAGGATGAAGCCAACGAGGCGGCCTTCGACGGTCCTGGCGAGCCGGCAGGCGCCTCCCGCGTCGAGCCACGACGCGAGATGACCGCGAAACCACTCGCGACGGTCCTCGAAGAGGATGCCGGGATAGACGTGCGACCAGCTCCCGACCCACAGGTCGAGAAGGGCAGGAAGGTCATCTGGCGGGAGCGGGCCGAAGCGAAGGTCCATGGCCCAATTCAGGGCTGCGGTGCGCCTGCGTCAACCGCACCCTTACGCGGCGGATTTCTGCCCCTTGGCGGGCTGGCCCGGCGCGGGATCGGCGGGAACGATCGGCTCGCGGATCGTCGTGCGCAGGACCGGGACCGGCAGCGGCTTGGAGAAGAGGTAGCCCTGCACGGCGTTGATGCCGAGTTCGCGGATGACGTCCAACTGGTCGTGCGTCTCGATGCCTTCGGCGACGAGCTCCATGCCGAGGTCGCGGGTGAGCTGCGAGATGCCCTTGATGATGCTGCGCGTGCGCGTGGAGCCGACGACGCGGTGGCAGAACTTGCGGTCGATCTTCACCTTCGAGAACGGGAAGTCGCTGAGGTAGCCGAGCGACGAGAAGCCCGTGCCGAAGTCGTCCAGCGAGACGCCGATGCCCTCCGCGCGGAACTCCTCGATGACCGAGAGCACGATGTCGGTGTCCTCGATCAGCACCGACTCGGTGATCTCGACCTCCAGACGCTGGGGGGCGAGGCCCGTCTCGGCGAGGGCCTGCTTCACCACGTCGACGATCTCGCGGCCCTTCTTGAACTGCAAGGGCGACAGGTTGACGGCGACCTTGACGTCGGCCGGCCATGTCGCGGCCTCGGCGCACGCGGCGCGCATCGCCCACGCGCCGATCGGCACGATGAGGCCCGTCGCCTCGGCGATCGGGATGAAATCGGCGGGCGAAATCCGGCCGCGGGTCGGGTGGTTCCAGCGCAGCAGCGCCTCGCAGCAGATCGTGCGGCCCGAGCGCGGGTCGATGATCGGCTGGTAGACGAGCTCCAGCTCGGAATGGGTGATGGCCGAGCGCATGTCGTATTCGAGCTCGACGCGGTCGTGGTAGATTTCGGACAGGATCTCCGAATAGGCCACGGCCTGGCCGCGCCCGCTGCTCTTGGCGGAGTAGAGCGCGAGATCTGCGTTGCGCATCAGCTCGTCGAAGTTCGTGCCGTGCTGCGGCCCGATGGCGAAGCCGATGCTGGCGCCGCAGGTGATCTCGGTCGGGCCGACATGGTAGGTGTCCGACAGGACCGCGATCAGGCGCTTCGTGGTTTCGAGCGCCTGCTCGGCGCCCGCGCCCTTCAGGGCGATCAGGAACTCGTCGCCGCCGATGCGCGAGATCTCGTGCGAAAGACCGACGGCTTCCGATATGCGACGGGCCGTCTCCTTCAGAACGGCGTCGCCGGCAGGGTGGCCGAGGCGGTCGTTGACGTCCTTGAAGCGGTCGAGGTCGACGGCAACGAGCGCGACGGTGCGCGGGTTCGCGCCCGAGAGCTGGTCGTTGATGTGCCGGATGAAGGCGGTGCGGTTCTTCAGGCCCGTGAGCGCATCGTAGAGAGCGGCGCGCTCCAGCTCCGCATGGGCGCGGTGGCGAAGCACGATGTTCTCGTGGATCGACCGGGACATGTAGATGGTGCTGATGTAGAGCGACAGGATGAACGCCGCCAGCGTGAGGTGCATCAGGTCGGCGCGCAGCACGAGGCCGGCGAGGAACGGGATGCAGATCGCGCTGATCTGCCCGACAGTGATCGTGGGCCGGCTGGCGTTGCGGGACGAGATGCCGGCCATGTAGCCGATGGCCGCGCAGCTCGTGAGGATTTCCACCTCGTGGCCGGGATGGGCCAGCATCGAATAGGCGCCGACGATGCCCGTCAGTCCGGCGAAGGCCCAGGCTCCGGCCAGGAACACGCGCTCCCAGTAGCTCAGCGCCGCCATGTCCATCAGTTCGACATTCGCGCTGCGGAAGCGCGCGATGATGGTGGTGCGCGCGAGGCCGATGGCGCCGAACAGGAGCAGGAACGTGGAATAGGCCACCCAGTCGCGGCTGAGAATGCCGGCGACCACCATGATGCACATCGCCACGAGCGATGCCGCAAGCACGGACTTCGGGGTGCTGTACAGGGCGCGGACGAGCTCGGCGTAGAGCTTGCCGTCGATACCGGGGCCGCGCGCGTCGGCCTTCACCGCGATGGCGTCAAAAGTGGCGTTCGACATTGCTCAGGGGCCATTGAACCATGGCAACCACCGTCATCCGGCAAGTCCTAAGAAAGAACGGCATTTGAGAAACCGGCAGCAGATCCGGCGGGGCAAAATCGGGCGATGGTAAATTTGCGGTTCGACAATTGTAACGCCTTGCGAACAGGCGTCAAAACGCGTCTGAGCCGCCCCGGTCGGGCCGACGGGGCGGTTGTGGAGGCGGACCGGTCTGGTTTCGGCGTCACTCCGCCGGGGCGGAGCGGGCGCGCGCGACGACGGCAGCGCGGTCTGGCATCAGGCCATAGGTGATGCCGGCGAGAATGCAGGCCGCGCCGAGGAAGATCCAGACGCTGAGGGGCTCTCCGTAGAGCAGCCAGCCGATCATCGCGATGAGGGGAACGCGCAGGAAATCGAGCGGGACGACCATCGTCGCCTCGCCGATCTGCAGCGCGCGCGACAGGCAGAGCTGCGAGCCCAGACCCGCGCAGGCGAGCCCGATCATGGCGAATGCCGCGTTCTCCGGCCACGGGCCGCCGAAGGCGGTTCCGCCGCCCATGACCAGTGCGCCGGCGCCGAAGAAGGCGAGCTGGAGCGTCATCATCCAGAACAGGATGGCGACGAGGGTCTCGGTGAGCGCCAACCGCCGCGTCAGCAGGACGGACATGGCGAAGCAGAAGGCGGCGCCGAGCGGCAGCAAGGCCGTGAAATCGACGCTGCCAGGGGCCGGGCGCAGGATGATCAGCACGCCGGCGAGGCCGGCGCCGATGCCGATCATGGCGCGCCGCCCGATGCGCTCGCCCAGCATGGGGTAGGCGAGGATCGCGACCCACGCGGGCGCTGTGAACTCGAGCGAAAAGACGGTGGCCAGCGGCAGCAGGCCAATCGCCATGGTCCACAGGATCCCGCCCACGGCATGGACGATGTTGCGCCCGGCATGGATCGTGGCATCGGAGGCGAGGATGTCGGCGAACAGGCCGGGGCGCACGAAGGCGGCGCCGGCTATGATGGCGAGGCCGCCCGCGGTGCGGACGACGCCGATCTCGAAGACGTTGAAATGGGCCGTCAGGGTTCGGATGGCGATCGCGGCAAAGACGAAGCTCACCAGGGCCCCTGTCATCCACATGAAGACAAGCACCGGTGTGCTCGTGTTCATGGGACGACGTTCCATATGCCCGAACCCGCTCAGTCGTTGGCCAAAGCGCGATCGAGCACCGCCATGCGCATGAATTTCGAAAGGCGCACCTGTTCGAAATACATCGCGTTCGGCAGATCGTCGCAATCAGGGTCGATCTCGTCCTGACGCGGGAGAGGATGGTACAGCAATGCTTTCGAATTCGTTCGTTCGATCTTGTCAGCCGTGATGCGATGGGTGTCGGGCGTCATCCGGGGCGAGCGGTAGTCGGTGCCCGGGGCCTCGCCGATGTCGGACATGTCGTAGGGCGTCATCATGATCGCGTCGCTCTCGCGCAGCGCCATGTCGATGTCCTGGATGATTCGCAGCCGTATCTGGTGCTCGGACGCGGCGGCGACGATGTCGTCGGGCACCGGGATGTGCGGCGGCGGGCAGAAGACGATCTCGGCCGGCATCTCGTGGCGCAGCAGTTGGACAAGGGAGCGGACGGTGCGCCCGCGCGGATCGCCGCCAAAGGCGATGCTGCGGCCTCGGAGCTGGCGAAGCCCCCGGCGCATGGCGAAAATGTCGATGAGGGCCTGGGTGGGATGTTCGTTCCAGCCGTCGCCAGCGTTGATGACGGGCTTGCGCGACTTGGCTGCCATGCGCGCGGCCGACCCGGTGGCGTGATGGCGCACCACGATGGCGTCGCACAGGCGCGAGACGACCGCAGCGCAATCCTCGAGGGATTCGCCCGTGCGGTCGTTGGAGCGGGACATGCCCATGTCGTCCATGCCGATGGCCTGGCAGCCTAGCGCGAAGGTGGCGACCTCGAAGCCGAGGCGGGTGCGGGTGCTCGCCTGAAAGAAGAGCAGGGCGACGGTGTGACCCGCCGAGCGCATCGCGTTTGCCCTGCCCGTGGCAAGGTCGGACGCCAGCTCGCACAGGAAATCGACGTCGTCGGGGGTCAGGGTGCTCGTGGAAAGCAGGTGACCGCCGGACCCAAAAACGGACCCGCGCGCGATCCGAGCAGGATACGCGCTCTTGATCTGAACCATTTGAATGACCTCATTTCGATCGTCCGCCTTAACGATCTGTTAATCATTCTGGATGACCGAATTGAGGTGGCAAAGTCGAAGATGAAGAGATGGTTAATTTCTCGCGGCGAAATTGAGGCACAATCCGTAACACGCTGAACGCGAACCGGTTTTCCTGGTCCGCTTCATTTCGACGCCGAAACAGGCCGACGACATGGCGACCCGTAGCCAGGGCGGCGGTCCGGGAGCGTTGCAACAGACAAGGATCATCCTTCGACCGTCCGCCACCTGCTCCCGAGAGGGGAGAAGGCGTGCATGGCCGTGGAGGCTCGTCTCGTCGGATGGCGGCGGTGCTTACGGCACCTGGCCGCGCTTTTCGCCGAAGCCTGGGATGTGGCAACGGCACGGCGAGCCCGAGGGCAGCGGGTAGCCGGTGGAACAATTTCCGCGCGACGTGACGCACAGGGCCCGCAAGGCGGCCCGGGGACGCCCGTAATATTCGTTGCGCGGCGGATAGCCGTAATAGTCGCGCCCGCCATAGGGCGGCGGCGGGGGTGGCCGGCGATAGCGCGGATCGTAGCGGGGATCGTAGCGCGGATCGGCGTAGACAGGCGGGGGCGCGCCCCATCCGGGGTAGAACTGGGCCGAAGCCGGTTCTGCCGCCATGACGCCGGCGGCGGCGAGGGCCAGGCCGGCCAACAGGGCTTTCATCGACGTGCTCCTCATTTCGTCGTCCGACGCCAGAACGTCTTCGGTCTTGCATCGGGAAGTTGAAGCATGGCGCGAACGCGTGCAAGGACCGTAAAACGCCCACATTGCCCGCAAGTTCACCCGCCGTAGTGGCCGCGGTACCAGTCGACGAAGCGGCGGACGCCCTCGGCGATGGGCGTGGCGGGGCGGAAATCGACCTCGGCCGCGAGGGCGGCGACATCGGCATAGGTTTCCGGCACGTCGCCGACCTGTATCGGAGCGAGCTGCTTCACGGCGGTGCGTCCGAGTGCCGCTTCCAGCACGGACACCACGTCGAGGAGCTCGACGGGATCGTTGTTGCCGATGTTGAAGACCCGGTAGGGGGCGAGGCTTGTCGCCGGGTCGGGCGCCGCGCCGCTCCATGCGGGATTACCGGACGGCGCCCGCGGCACCAGCCGGACGACCGCCTCGACCACGTCGTCGACATAGGTGAAGTCGCGGCGCATGCGGCCGTGGTTGAACAGCGTGATCGGTTCGCCGGCCAGGATTGCCTTCGTGAAGATCCACATCGCCATGTCTGGACGGCCCCACGGGCCGTACACGGTGAAGAAGCGCAGCCCGGTGCAGGGCAGGCCGTAGGTGTGGGCGTATGAATGCGCCATCAGCTCGTTCGCCTTCTTCGTCGCGGCGTAGAGCGACAGCGGATGGTCGACGGTCTGGTGGACGGAGAACGGCATCGTCGTGTTGGCGCCGTAGACCGACGACGACGAGGCATAGAGCAGATGGGCGACGCCCGAGCGGCGGCAGGCCTCGAGAATATTGAGGAAGCCGGTCAGGTTGGCCTCGCCGTAGGCGTAGGGATTGACCGACGAGTAGCGCACACCGGCCTGGGCGGCGAGGTTGACGACATGGCGGAAGCCGAAGCGGGCGAAGGTGTCGTCGACGGCCGCGCGGTCGTGCAGCGAGGCCTCGACGAAGCGGAAGCCCGTCTCGCGGGACAGAACGGCGAGGCGTGCCCGCTTCAGGGCGGGGTCGTAATAGTCGTTGACGTTGTCGAATCCGACGACCTCCCGGCCCTGCGCCAGCAGGCGGCGCGCCACATGGAAGCCGATGAAGCCGGCCGCACCGGTGACAAGGATGGGTGCGGGAGGCGAGGCGTCGGTCAATGCGGCATCCCCCGGAAACGACGATGGTGGCGGTGATAGTGGGTTGAACGCCGGCCCACAAGCCGCCTCTCCGTCGCGGCTGCGCCGATCTCGTCCCGGTCGTGACAGGGATGTGACGGAGGTCAACGCGCGTCGGCCGATGCGCGTTTAAGTTGCGCACGACCGGCCGGCTTCAAGGACGGGACGAACGCGGAGGCAACTCATGATCTCGAAGGAGGACTGCATCGCCCTGTGCGGCCTGACGGCCGAGGAGGTCGACGCGATCGCCGAGCACGAACATGTCGGCGAGGTGGCGGCGGCTGCGCTGGCTGACTACCTCCTGCACAAGGACCATGGCGCGGACCGCATCCGGGCCATGATCGTCGATGACATCAGGGCCGCGTTGCGCGACGGACGCCCCGGCCATGCCGGCGAACTCGTGCAGGTGCTGCGACACTTCCTGGCCGAACACCCGGACGTCGCGACGGGGGCCTGAGCGTTAATCAGAACTGAATCCTGTCGGCGGCGGGAACTGGCCGCTGCAGACCGGGCGTGTTACGTCGAACCTGCAGGCGGCAGCCGCTGTCGGGGCGCCGCGTGGAGAAGGCAGGAGTATCGCGATGGCTTCATCCGAAACGCCGTCGATCGTTCCCGTCGTGATGTGCGGCGGGGCGGGAACCC
Source organism: Hyphomicrobiales bacterium (assembly GCA_027489275.1). Taxonomy (GTDB): domain Bacteria; phylum Pseudomonadota; class Alphaproteobacteria; order Rhizobiales; family Beijerinckiaceae; genus Alsobacter. The sequence continues at coordinate 6,849 of JAIYAB010000053.1, read as the reverse complement.
GCCTTTGGCCGGCGTCCCGCGAGACGATGCCGAAGCAGTTCATCCAGCTTCTGGGCAAGACATCGACCTTCCAGGCCACGATCGAGCGGGTTTCCGACCCATCCGTCTTCGCCCGCCCCGTCGTGGTCGCCGGCAACGACGTGCGCTTCATCGTCGCCGAGCAATTGCAGCAGATCGGCATCGAGGCCGAGATCGTGCTGGAGCCGAGCCGCCGCGACAGCGCCGCCGCCGTGGCAGTCGCGACCGAGATCGTCGCCCGCCGTTCGCCCGGCAGCGTCGCTCTCGTGCTGGCGGCCGATCACGTGATCCTCGACCCGGCTGCCTTCGTCGCCGCCTGCCGCACCGCGGTCGCCGGAGCGGCAAAGGGCTACATCATGACTCTGGGCATCACGCCCACCGAACCGTCGACGGCGTATGGTTACATCCGTCCGGGCGACGCGATCGCGGGAACGCCCTGCCATGAGGTGGCCCGCTTCGTGGAAAAGCCGGACACCGCCACGGCGACGGGGTACGTCGCCGACGGCTACCTCTGGAACAGCGGCAACTTCCTGTTCCAGGCATCGGTGATGCAGGAGGAACTCGAGGCGCACGCGCCGCAGATCCTCGCCAGCGTGCGCGCGGCGCTGGCGAAGGCGCAGTCGGACCTCGACTTCCTCCGGCTCGACGAGGCCGAGTTCTCGAAGACGCCGAAGACGTCCATCGACTATGCGGTGATGGAAAAGACGACCCGCGCCGGCGTTATGCCGGCCTCGTGCGGCTGGTCCGACATCGGCACCTGGGGCGCGCTGTGGGATGTCAGCGGCAAGGACGGTGCGGGGAACGTCGTGCGCGGGCGCGCGGCGCTCGTCGACACCCGCAACAGTCTCGTCCACAGCGAGGACGTGCTGACCGGCGTGGTCGGCCTCGACAACGTCGTCGTCGTCGCCACGAAGGACGCGGTGCTGGTGACGGACCGGGCGCATTCGGGCGAGGTCAAGACGCTCGTGGCCCAGCTCAAGGCGTCTCAGGCGCCGGAGGCGGAGGCGCATCTTCGCGTGCATCGGCCGTGGGGCTGGTACGAGCGGATCGAGATCGGCCCGCGCTTTCAGGTGAAGCGGATCCAGGTCATTCCCGGCGCCCGCCTGTCGCTGCAGAAGCACATGCATCGGGCCGAGCACTGGGTCGTCGTGCGCGGAACGGCCGAGGTGACGGTCGATGAGCGAACCTGGCTGATGCAGGAGAACGAGGCGGCGTACCTGCCGCTCGGCTCCGTTCATCGGCTCGCCAATCCCGGACGCATCCCGCTCGAGATCATCGAGGTGCAGGTGGGCAGCTACACCGGCGAGGACGACATCATCCGCATCGAGGACGTGTACGGCCGTTGAGCGGTTGCGGCGGGAGCGTTCAGCCGCCCGGCGTCAGGACCATGAGGTCGAGCACGGCGGCGTAGTGGCAGCCGGCGGCGACGACGACGAAGCCGTGCCAGATGGCGGTCTGGTAGCGCAGGCGCTCCCAGACATGGAAGATCACGCCCACGGTGTAGAGGACGCCCCCGGCGACCAGCAGGGCAAGCGCCGTGCCGGACACGGACGCCGACAGCGGCTCGAAGGCGGCCACGATCGCCCAACCGAGCAGCAGATAGAGGCCGATGGACAGCCGGTCGAAGCGTCCCGGCCATCCGAGCTTCAGCGTCATGCCGCCGGCAGCGCCCGCCCAGATGGCGACGCCGAGCACGCCGGCCCAGCCGGCATCCTGGAACTTCGCCAGGAAAGGCGTGTAGGTGGCGGCGATCATCAGGAAGATGGCTGCGTGGTCGAAGCGTCGCAGCCACCATTTCAGCCGCGAGGGCGGGGCGCGGTTGTAGGCGGCCGAGCAGAACAGCATGGTCAGAAGGCCGAAGGCATAGGTGGCGAGCGCCACCGTCTCCAGCACGCCGCCGACATGCGCGCTGAGCAGGACCACGGCGCCGGCGACGCCCGCCGAAAGGCCGACCGCGTGGACGACTCCGTCGACGAAGACCTCCCGCGGTCCCGGCAGGCGGCCGACCGAGGGGGGGCCGCCGTAGGCTGCCGCGTCCGCAAGGCTCTCCTCGTCCGTCGCTGTCACGGCGCGTCCCCCGGTGAGAGCCGAACAGTTTAGGGCTGAACGAAAACAGTTCAACCTAGGGCTTCACCCTACTCGGACGTCAGCGCCCGAACCTGTCCCGCCATGAGGGCTGAGCGCCCGGGAAGGGAAGGGCGGCGGCGGCGTGTACGCCGCGGGCGACCGCGCGGGCGAGGCAGTCGGCGGCGGCCGCCGCGAGTTCGGCGAGGCCGTAGGCGGGGTCTTCCAGCGGTCGCAGGCCGGTGGCGGCGGCGAAAACGAGGTCGCCGTCGAGCGGGGTGTGCGCCGGGCGGAGCGCGCGGGCGTAGCCGTCATGCGCGGCATTCGCGATTCGCTTGCACTGGGCCTTGGTGAGGATCGCATCTGTCGCCACGACGGCGATGGTCGTGTTCTGTCCGGCCGGTCCACCCTTGAGGCGTGGCACGAGGGCGTCCGCCGGCATCGGGTGCGGCCATCCCAGCCCGCCGAACTCGCCGTCGCGCTCCATCGCCGCGGCCCAGAAATGGGGGCCGTCGCCGATGGTGGCGGTCCCGACGGCGTTGACGGCGACGAGGGCGCCGACGGTGTGGCCGGAAGACGTGCGCTGGCTGGCGGAGCCCAGCCCGCCCTTGAGGGTCGAGGTGGTTGCGCCGTAGCCGGCCCCGGCTGTGCCGAGATTGAACGTCGCCGAAGCGGCCTCGCACGCCGCCATGCCGAGGTCGAAATAGGGGGGCTTGCGGCCCCAGCCCTTGTCGCCGCCGTTGACGAGGTCGAAGAGGATCGCCTGCGGAACAATGGGGACCGTGACGTCGCGAACGCGAAACCCTCGCCCGCGCTCGGCCAGCACCGCCATGACGCCGCCGGCCGCGTCCAGCCCGAAGGCCGAGCCGCCGGACAGGACGAGCGCGTCGATCGCCTCGACCGTCATCTCGGGCTCGAGCAGCGAGGTGTCCCGCGTGCCGGGCCCGCCGCCGAGGATGGCGACCGAGGCCGCGGCCGGCCGGTCGAAGACCACGACGGTGACGCCGGTCGCCACCGCGGCGTCCTGCGCGTTGCCGACGCTCAGGCCGGCGACGTCCGTGATGAGGTTCCGCATTGCGGCGCCGGGCCCCGGATGGTCAGGTCCGTCCCTGCCAGGCCGGCATCGGCAGCACCGGCGCCGCCGCCGCAACCTCGGCCGGCAGCACGACCGTCGGCGTGCGGTTGCGGTTCTGGACGGCGGCGGAGCCGATGTTGGGGTTCTGCCCCTTGGAGTCGAACTCGATCGGTCCGCCGATCATCACGTGCTTCTCGATCTTCGTCTGGCGGACGGCCTCCATGAGCTGCGGCCCGGCCGTAGCGCCGGCGCGCTTGAATGCGTCGGCGGCGATCAGGATCGCCTCGAAGGTGAAGCCGGCGTTGAAGCAGTCGACCGCGAAGCGATTGCCGGGGTTCGCTGCCTTGAAGGAGGCTTCCAGCGCCTGGGTCATGTCGGACTTGGGGTTCGCCCACGGAAGGTTGAACATCAGGAAGTCCGCCAGCGGCCCGAGCGCCTGGTAGAACTCCTCGTCGTAGAGGCCGGGCGAGCCGGGCGAGATGATCGCCTTGGGCTCGAAGCGCTGGCGCACCATGTCGCGCACGAGCTTGATGGCGTCGCCGGCGCGAGTGACGACCATCACGAGATCCGGGTTCAGCGAGCGCATCTTGGTGACCTCGACGGCGAGGTCCTGGGCGCGAGGATCGTAGGCGATGCTCTCGACGAGCTGGAACGGCATGTTCTGGCGTGGGAAGATGGCGTCCATCGCCTGGCGCTGGGCCGTGCCGAAAGTGTCGTTGGCGTGCAGGAACACGGCGGTCTTGAAGTCGACCTTGGTGGCCTCCGAGATCGTGCGGATGAGGCGCAGGCCATTGGTGACGAGCTGGCCACCACTCTGGAAGTTACGGACGAGGTACTTGTAGCCCTGCTCGGTGATCTGCGGCGCGGCCGCGATGTTGATGACGAAGGGCACCTGCCGCTGCTCGGCAACCTGGGCGATGGCGAGGCTGTGGCCGGAGTCGAAGGCGCCGACGAGGCAGTGGACCCCCTCGTTGACGGCGCGCTCGGCCTGGGTGCGGGCGATGTCGGCGTTGCTCTCGGTGTCGATGTGGACGAGCTCGACCTTGTAGCCGAGGTCGGCGAGCACCTTCGGCGCGGCCAGCGCGCCGCGGTGGCAGCTCTGCCCGGCCTGCGCGAAAAAGCCCGATCGGGGCAGCATCACGCCCACCTTGAGCGTGGCCGCCTGGGCACGGACGATGGAGGGGGCGGCCACGGCGGCGCCGGCGGCGGCGATGAAGGTGCGGCGGTCGATGCGTGTCGTCATGGCGGTCCCTCCCGGATGCGGAAGGATCGTAAAGCAGAACCGCCCGCCTCGACCAGAGCGGGACGCGCCCGTCAGGAGCCCTTTTTCCGGGCGGTGGACCGGGCGGGCCGGGTTGAAACCGGCGACGGCGTGGGCACGGGATCGTCAGGTGCGACCGGGTCCACCGCCACATGCCACCACCGCGGCCGGGCGCTGCGAAAAGAATGCGCCACCGGCATCAAACCGCGCGCGGCCGGCCGGTCGAAGGAGCCCAGCAGCAGGGCGACGACGGGCTTGTCGTCGATCGCGCCCAGCGAACTGCCGCACGCCGGGCAGAACGAACGGCTGGACCCCTCGGATGATCGAAACGTGGCAGGTGCGCCGCCGGGGCCGGTCCATGTCACGTTCGCGCTCGGAAACTCGACCCAACTCGCCGTGAGGCCGCCGGTGTGGCGCTGGCACATCCTGCATGAGCAGGTGTGCGGCTTTTCGGCGGGACCGATCGCCTGGAAACGGACGGCGCCGCACAGGCAACCTCAGCCGGCGCGCCGCATCCCTCACGGGACAAGCGGCCAGACCATGAGGATGGCGGGGACGCCGGCCGTCACGACGAGGATGGAGAGGGGCAGGCCCAGGCGCCAGTAATCGGAGAAGCGGTAGCCGCCCGGGCCCATGACGAGCGTATTGCATTGGTGCCCGATGGGGGTGAGGAAGTCGCATGCCGCCCCCACCGCCACCGCCATCAGGAAGGCGTCGGGAGACAGGCCGAGGTCCATCGCGAAGCGGGCTGCGATGGGCGCCATCACGAGCACCGTCGCGGCGTTGTTGAGGAAGGGCGTCACCGCCATCGCGGCGACCATGACGAGGGCGAGCGCGCCCCAGGTCGGCAGCACAGTAGCCGCCTGGGCGAGGAGGCCGGCGATCAGGTCCGTGCCGCCGGTGGTGCGAATGGCGTCGGAGACGGGGATCAACGCCGCGAGCATCACCACGATGGGCCATTCGACGGCCTCATACGCCTCGCGCACGGGCAGTGCGCCGCTCAGCACCATCGCGAGGGCGGCGCCGGCGAAGGCGACCGTGACGGGCACGAGGCCGAGGGCGGTCGCCGCCATCGCGACGGCAAGGATGGAGACGGCCATCACGCCGCGCCGGACGCTGCCGAGACGCAGGGTGCGCTTGGCGAGCGGCAGGAGACGCAGGTCGCGCAGCGTTTCGGGGAGGCTTCCCAGGGCGCCCTGCAGGACCAGCACGTCGCCGGGCCGCAGCGTGATGTCGCGCAGGCGTTCCGTGAAGCGTTGTCCGCTGCGGCTGACCGCGATCAGGTTGACGCCGTGCCGATGAAACAGGGCCGCGCGCTGGGCCGACTGACCGACGAGCGGCCCGTCCGGCGTCAGGATCGCCTCGACGACGCAGACCTCGTCGTCGCCCTCGCCGGAATCCGGCGGCGTGTCCTGCCGGCTGAGCTTCAAGGCGAGCGTGCTGACGGCGCGTTCGAGGGCGGCCGGGTCGCCGACGAGGACGAGGGCGTCGTCAACGCGCAGGACGGTATCGGGCAGGGGGGTCGTGCGCCTGTCGGACGCGCGGATGAGGGTCGTCACCGTCACGTCCGAGCCGATCCTCCGGTTGAGTTCGGCCATGGTGAGGCCGATCACGTCGCTGCCCGGCGCGATGCGGGCCTCGGTCGTGTAGTCCTTGATGTCGAGCGCCGCGTCGAGCCCGCCTCCGGCCGGCTGCCGTTCCGGCACGATGCGGTGGAAGAGGCCGAGGAACACGATCCCGATCCCGGCGAGGATCAATCCCACCGGCGCGAAGTCGAACATGGAGAACGGCTTGCCGGCGATGTCCTCGCGCAGCCGCGAGACAATGATGTTCGGTGACGTGCCGACGAGTGTGATCAGCCCGCCAAGCAGCGCGCCGAAGGCCATCGGCATGAGCGAGGCCGAGGCGGAGTAGCGCCCCTTACGCGCCATCTCGAGCGCGAGGGGGATGAGCATGGCGAGCGCGCCGATGTTCTTGACGAAGGCCGAGAGCGCCGTGACCGCCGTCACCAGTGCGAAGATCTGCAGGCGCTGCGTCCGCAGCCAGGGCGCCAGCGCCTGGAACGCGGCTTCGAGCGCCCCCGAGCGTGCGATGGCGGCGCTGACTACGAGGGCGCTGGCGACGATGATGACGATGTCGTCGCTGAAGCCTGAAAACGCCTTGTCGGCCGGCACCACGCCGACCGCGACGCCGGCCGCCAGCCCCAGCGCGGCGACGATGTCGTAGCGCAGGCGTCCCCACAGGAACAGAGCCATGACCGCGGCGAGGACGCCGAGGGCAAGCCCCTGGGACAGAGTCATGATGGCGGGCCCCCGCTGCGCTGGAGCCTCTCAACGCACGGGCCGGCGAAAGGTCGCAGAGCATCCTGCGGCCGCGCCCAAGACCGGGCAGCGGCGACGACTGCGCTCCCTTCGGCGGCGGCGCGCGCAGC
>JAIYAB010000112.1 GCA_027489275.1 Hyphomicrobiales bacterium | reverse complement strand
GGCGACGCCGCGGCCCGGCTCGCCGGCGGGGAGATTCGAAATGCGTGCGCAACGCGCGCGGCGCGGCCGGACGAGGCTTGCCGCGCAGCTCCCGGACGCCATAGCCTCGTCCCTGTAATGACCGTCGCCCCGCACGCCTCCCAACCGGCCGGCCGGACCCTCGTGTCGGGCCGCTGGGTCGTCGGGCACCGAGACGGCCGCCATGTCCTGGTTCCGAACGGCGAGGTGGTGTTCGAGGGCGATAGGATCGTCTTCGTCGGCCGCGCTTTTCCCGGCGAGGTGGCGCGGCGGATCGATCATCCCGGCGGGCTCGTTTGTCCCGGTTTCATCGACCTAGACGCGGTGGCCGACCTCGACACCGGCATCCTCGCCCTCGACAACACGCCGGCCTGGAAGAAGGGCCGGGTCTGGCCGACGAGCTACATGGCGCGCGGGCCCTACGAGATGTACTCGCCCGACGAGCTCGCGTTCCAGAAGCGCTACGCCTTCGCGCAGCTGCTGCGCAACGGCATCACGACCGCGCTGCCCATCGCCTCGCTGTTCTACCGCCGCTGGGCCGAGACGGCGGAGGAGTTCGCGGCGGCTGCGCAGGCGGCCGGCGACCTCGGGCTGCGCGTCTATCTTGGCCCCGCCTATCGCAGCGGCCACACCTGCGTGGACGGCACGGGAACGGTGTCGCTCCATATCGACGAGGAGAAGGGCCTCGCCGGCCTTACCGATGCGGTGCGCTTCTGCCGCGATGTCGAGGGGCGTTTCGGCGGTCTGGTGCGTGCCATGCTGTCGCCGGACCGCATCGAGAGCTGCACGCCGGAGCTGCTGCGCCGCACGGCCGCCGCCGCACGCGACCTCGGCGTGCCGGTACGGCTCCACTGCCACCAGTCCGACTTCGAGGTGGCGGAGGTGATGCGCCGGCACGGGCTGTCGCCCGCCGCCTGGCTCGCCTCCCTGGGCTTCCTCACCGAGCGCACGCTGCTGCCCCACGCCACGCATTTCCCACGCGAGGGTGACAGCACGACGCGCGACCGCGACCTCGCGCTGATGCGCGACGCGGGCGCGACGGTGGTTTCCTGCCCTGTCGTGATGGCCCGCCACGGGGCCGCGCTGGACTCGCTCTCGCGCTGCCTGGCCATCGGCCTGCGCGTCGGCCTCGGCACGGACACCTGGCCGCCGGACATGATCCTCAACATGCAGGTGGGGCTGATGCTGTCGCGGGTGATGGACCGCTCGGTCGACAGCGTCCGCTCGGGCGACCTCTTCGACGCGGCGACCATCGCCGGGGCGGAGGCGCTCGGACGCCCGGACCTCGGCCGCCTCCGGCCGGGCGCGAAGGCGGATGTCGTCGTCGTCGACCTCGGTCACGACAGGATCGGTCCGGCCATCGACCCGATCCAGACGCTGATGGTGGCGGGTTCGGGCCGCGACGTGCGCACCGTCGTGGTCGATGGCCGGCTCGTCGTCGAGGACGGCGTTCTGGCGGGCTTCGACGCGCCGGCCGAGCATCGCCGTGCGCAGGCGCAATATGACGGGCTGATCGCGAAGTATCCGGACAGGACGGTCGGCCATCCGCCCGTTGCCGCAATCTTCCCGCCGACCTATCCCCTGGACGACGCGCCGTGACAATGCCCGACACCCTGCTCGTGAACGCCGTCGTCGTGCCCATGGACGGCGCCCGGCGGATCATCGACCGCGGCCACGTGCTGGTGCGCGGGGGGCGTATCGCCGCCGTCGGCGAAGGCCGCCCCGTTCCCACGCCCGAGGGCTGCGAGACCATCGACCTCGACGGAGCGATCCTCATCCCCGGCCTGATCGACCTGCATCTCCACGCCGGGCACGGGCTGACCAAGGGTCTCGGCGGGTCCGCCTCGGCGTGGATGGGCGCGGTCGGCGACATCTACGCCCGGCACGCCGACGCTGAGTTCTGGGGGGCGGACGCCGCCCTGCAGGCGCTGGAGCGGCTGCAAGGCGGCGTGACCACGGCCGTTCCGTTCTTCGGCGGCGGCGACAACGTCATGCGCAGCCACGACCCGGCCTGCGCCGACGCGCATCTGCGCGAAATCGAACGCGCCGGCCTGCGCGAGGTGCTGGTGCTGGGCATCGACCGGCCGCCGTTCCCGCGCGCCTTCCGCGACTGGAGGGAGGGCCGGCCGACGGAGCGGGCCGTGACCCTCGCAGATCAGATCGCCGGCGCTGACGCGACCATTCGTGCATGGTCGGGTGCGGCCGACGGGCGGATCGCGCTGGCCGTCTCCGCGCCCGTGGGCGGGCGGGCCGCCTACGACGCCGCGGACGCCGCCGCCCGCCGCGAGATCGCGGAAGGCGTCGGCGAAGCGTGGGCGCTGTCGCGCCGTCACGGGCTGCGCTTCGTGCAGGACGGGCACCGGGACGGGACGATCGCCTTCATGGCCGATGCCTTCGGCCTGTTCGACGACACCTCCGTGCTTGCCCACTGCATCGACCTGACCGAGGACGACATCGAGACGCTGCAGCGCACGGGCGCGGCGGTGGCCTATACGCCGAGCTCCCTCATGTCGGTGTTCGGCACCTGCCCGGCGCCGCGCCTGCGCCGGCTCGGGCTGCGCGTCGGGCTCGGTACGGACGGGCCGGCCCCGGACCGGCCGCTCGACATGTTCCGCACGATGTTCATGGCGCACCGCGTGCAGGCCATCGCCGCTCGGGACGAGACCGTCCTCGATGCGTGGGACATGCTCGGCATGGCCACCTGCGACGCGGCCCGGGCCCTCGGGCTCGACCATGAGATCGGCTCGATCGCCGTCGGCCTGCGCCCCGACCTCGTCGCCGTCGGATCGCGCGCGGCGCATCTGTGGCCGCCGGACCAGCCGGTCGGCCGCCTCGCCTTCTATGCCAATGCGGCGGACGTGGGCTTCGTCATGGTCGACGGCCGGATCCTGATGCGGGACCGCACCGTCCTGACGATGGAACCCGAGGCGGTGTTCGACCGGGCCGCCGAGGCTTATGCACGGATGTCGGAGCGGGCTGGCATCGGCTTTGCTCAGTCGCGTTGACGCCCTTCGAGCAGGGGTGCAATTGTTAGACAATCAGTCAGTCTTGTTGGGGGAGACAGGGAATGCGCAAACCGATGAACTGGACCAGGGCGATCGCGCTCGGTTGCACGACGGCAATGGCCGCCCTCGCCTCGGCCGGGGCCTCGGCCCAGACGATGCGGTGGTCGGCTCCCACGGACATCGCGACGCTTGACCCCTATGCCCAGGTGGAGAGCTTCACGACCAGCATGCTCCACCACGTCTTCGACCCGCTTGTGCGCCGCAGCCGCAAGATGGAGCTTGAGCCGGCGCTGGCGACGAGCTGGAAGACGGTCGCCCCCGACACATGGCGCTTCGAGCTGCGCAAGGGCGTGAAGTTCCACAACGGCAACGCCTTCACGGCAGACGACGTGGTGGCCTCGATCACGCGCCTGCTCGATCCCGGCGCGCGCGCCCGCGGCAACCTCGCCACCGTCGTCAGTGCCACGAAGGTCGACGACTTCACCGTCGACATCAAGACGAAGGGGCCCTACCCGCTCCTGCTGAACGACCTCGCCGGCATCTACATCATGGACAAGGAGTGGATGGAGCAGACGGGCTCCATCAAGCCCGGCAACATCTCCACGGGCGTCACGACGGCGGCCTCCACGACGGCAATGGGAACGGGCGCGTTCTCGGTCGAGTCGTTCAAGCCGGACGTCGGCACCAACCTCGTCGTGAACCCGAACTGGTGGGACAAGCCCGAGCACAACCTGAAGCGCATCGAGTTCAAGCCGATCAAGTCCGACGCGACGCGCGTCGCGGCGCTGCTTTCCGGCGAACTCGACATGATCGCGCCTGCGCCGCTGCAGGATCTCGCGCGCATCGGTGCCGCGCCCGGCTTCAAGGTGATCGAGGAGCCCTCGCTGCGCCTCATCTTCCTCGGGCTCAACCACCGTCCCGAGCTGAAGGCCACGCCGGGCCAGAAGAACCCGATGCTGGACCTCAAGGTGCGCCAGGCGATGTGGCATGCCATCGACCTCGACACCATCCAGAAGCGGGTCATGCGCGGCAAGTCGCGCAACACCGGGACGCTGGTGGCTCCGCCGGTCCCCGGCTTCTCGGCCGAGAACGACAAGCTCCTGGCGTTCGATCCCGAGCTCGCCAAGAAGCTGCTCGCGGAGGCAGGCTATCCGAACGGCTTCAAGACCAACCTGAACTGCTCGAACGACCGCTACATCAACGACGAGCAGATCTGTGTCGCCATCGCTGCCATGTGGAGCCGTGTCGGTATCCAGGCCGACCTCAAGACCGAGTCCCGCGCCACCTATTTCCCGCGAATGGATAAGGGCGAGTTCGACGTCTACATCATCGGCTGGGCGACCCTGCCGCCGATGGACGGGTTCAGCGTGCTATCCGCGCTGATCACCGAGCCGAAGGACAATTTCGGCGGCTCCAACCCGATGGGCTACGTCAACCCGCAGATCGAGAAGCTCACCCGCGACGCCGCGGTCGAACTCGACGAGCCCAAGCGCCGCGCCATGCTGGCCGAGGCGATGAAGATCGCGAAGGACACCGTGGCCTATATCCCGCTTCACACCCAGCCCGTCGCCTGGGCCGCGCGGGCCGGCGTCGACGTCCCGCAGTTCCCGGACGAGTACGTCCGCCTGTGGTTCGCGCAGGTGAAGTGACGAAAGACAGTCGGCCCCGGCCGGGCTCGCCCGGACCGGGGCCGACGGCGTCCCAGCCATGATACGCGTCATCCTCGAACGGCTCGGGCAGGCGGTCCTCGTCCTGCTCGCCGTCTCGGCCGTTTCATTCGCCATGTTCCGCTTCGTAGGTGATCCCGTCGCGACCCTGTCGCGCGAGAACGCCACGGTGCAGGAGAAGGCGGAGCTGCGGGTGGCGCTGGGCCTCGACCGGCCGATCCTCGTCCAGTACGGCGCGTTCCTGTCGCGCACGCTGCGCGGCGAATGGGGGATCAGCTACCGCAACCAGCAGCCGGTGACGAAGCTGCTCGCGGACCGGCTGCCGGCGACGCTGGAGCTGGTCCTCGTGGCGACGCTGTTGTCGCTCTTCGTCGGCATCCCCCTCGGGGTCGTCTGCGCGCTCAGGCCCGACGGCGTCGCCGCGCGGCTGATCCAGGCGATTTCCCTGATCGGCATCTCGACGCCGACTTTCGTGACCGGAATCGTGCTCATCCTCGTCTTCGCCGTCTCGCTCGGCTGGCTTCCCTCGTTCGGGCGGGGCCAGACGGTCGATCTCGGCTGGTGGACGACCGGCCTGCTGACCGCCAGCGGTCTCAAGGCGCTCGTCCTGCCGGCCATCACGCTGGCGCTGTACCAGCTCACGCTGATCATGCGGCTCGTCCGCTCCGAGCTCATCGACGTGCTGTCGACCGACTACATCCGCTTCGCGAAGGCGCGCGGGCTGCCGGCGCGCTACATCCACTACCGGCTCGCGCTGCGCAACGCGCTGATGCCGGTGATCACCGTGACAGGGCTGCAGATCGGCTCGCTGATCGCCTTCGCCATCGTGACCGAGACCGTGTTCCAGTGGCCGGGCATGGGGCTGCTTTTCATCCAGGCCGTGAGCTTCGCCGACATCCCCGTCATGGCGGCCTACCTGTTGTTCGTCGGGTTGATCTTCGTCGTAATCAACAGCGTGGTCGACGTGCTTTATGCCGTTGTCGACCCGCGGCTGCGCGTGAGGGCCGGATGAAGCTCCTGCGACACATCCCGCCCTCTGTCCTGCTCGCCGCCCTCGCGGCGCTCGTCATCATCGGGGCGGCCGCCTTCGCGCCGTTCGTGGCGCCCTACGATCCGACGAACCTGAAGAGCTTCAACCTGATCGACGCCGAGATCCCGCCGCGCTTCACGGCGGACGGCGACGCGCGGTTCCTGCTCGGCACCGACAACCAGGGCCGCGACCTCTTCTCGACGATGCTCTACGGCGCGCGCGTCTCCATCGCCATCGGCGGCGGCGCTGTGCTCGTAGCGGCCAGCATCGGCGTGCTCCTCGGCCTGCTGGCCGGCTATCTCGGCGGCTGGGTGGACGCGCTCATCATGCGCGTCGGCGACGTGATCCTGAGCTTCCCGACGATCCTGCTGGCGCTGCTGGTGGCCGGCATCGCGCGCACGCTCTTCCCCGCCGCGGGAGGCGCCGAGTGGGCGCCGGTGATCCTCATCGGGGCCATCTCCATCCATGAATGGGTGCAGTACGCCCGCACGGTCCGCGCCGCCACGATGGTGGAGAGCGCGCGCGACTATGTGCGCGCCGTGAAAGTGATCGGCCTGCCCTCCCACCGCATCATGCTGCGGCACATCCTGCCCAACGTCATGGGGCCGGTGCTGGTGATCGCGACGATCAACCTCGCGGCCGCGGTTCTC
>JAIYAB010000314.1 GCA_027489275.1 Hyphomicrobiales bacterium | reverse complement strand
TCCAGGAGGCGCTGGTCGCGCTTGCGACCCTGCTCCCCCGCTTCCGCTTCGCGTGCACCGCCCCGCAGGATGTCTTCCCCCGCGCCACCATCACCCTGCGGCCGGGCGACCTGCCCATGCGCGTGACCCCCCGCTGACTGCCGCCCCCTTCAACCCGTGAATCCCCTCAACGCCCCTCATCCTGAGGAGGCCGCGCAGCGGCCGTCTCGAAGGACGTAGGATGGCGGGGCTGCCGCACAGCAGGCTAAACGATGGTGCGTCCTTCGAGACGCGGGCTTCGCCCGCTCCTCAGGATGAGGACATTCTGTTTATAAACAATGCCTTAGCGGTCAAATTCCTGTATCTCCTCATCCTGAGGAGGCCGCGCAGCGGCCGTCTCGAAGGACGCAGGATGGTGCCGAGCGCATGAGCGCGCTCAACCGCGATGGCGGGCTCGTCCTCCCCACGGCGTGGGGAGAAGGAGCCCGAAGGGCGGATGAGGGACCTGCCGGCGGGAAGCGGGACCGCTTCAGTACGTCTTGGCGCCGCGCACCAGTGTGAACAGGCTGTAGAGCGATGTCGTGCCGCAGATGAAGAGGCGGGAGCGGTGGCGACCGCCGAAGCAGACATTGGCCACCACCTCGGGCACGTGGACCTTGGCGATGAGTGTACCGTCCGGATGGTAGAGGTGCACGCCGTCCGCCGCCGAGGTCCAGATGCGGCCCTCCTCGTCTAGGCGGAAGCCGTCGAACATGCCGGCCGTGCACTCGGCGAACAGCTTGCCGCCCTTGGCCTTCGTGCCGCCCTTGCCGGCCACGTCGTAGACGCGGATGTGGCGCGGGCCGTTTTCCTTGTGGGAGGCCCCGGTGTCGGCAACGTAGAGCTTCGTCTCGTCGACCGAGAAGGCGAGGCCGTTGGGGCGGACCATGTCGTCGATGACGAGCGTGACCTCTCCGCTGGCCGGGTCGATCCGGTAGACGTTGCAGGCGCCGATCTCGCTTTCGGCGCGCTCCCCCTCGTAGTCCCAGTCGATCCCGTAGGCGGGATCGGTGAACCAGATCGAGCCGTCCGACTTCACCACCACGTCGTTGGGCGAGTTGAGCCGCTTGCCCTTCCAGCGGTCGGCCAGCACCGTGATCGAGCCGTCGTGCTCGGTGCGCGTGACCCGGCGGCCCAGATGCTCGCAGGACACGAGGCGGCCCTGCCGGTCCACCGTGTGGCCGTTGGTGTTGTTGGAGGGCTGGCGGAACACGGACGTCGACCCGTCCGTCTCGTCCCAGCGCATGATGCGGTTGTTCGGGATGTCCGACCACAGCAGGTACCGCCCGCCGGCGAACCATGCCGGCCCTTCCGCCCACCGGCAGCCCACATAGAGCCGCTCGAGCTTGGCCGTGCCGTTGAAGAGGCCCTTGGCCCGCTTGTCGAGGATCTCGAAGGGCGTCGGGTGGATGTCGGCATAGGCCGGCTGGGGGGCGTTCGGCTTGTCGGTGAACATGGGCGTCTCTCCGCAGGATCGTGACCGGCGCTTGCCGCGCCCTGGTCGGTTCGGGGTCAGACGGAGGCTGTGATGCCGCCGTCGACCATGAGCAGGTGTCCGTTGACGAAGTCGGAGGCCGGTGACGACAGGAACACCGCCGCGCCCACCAGTTCCTCGAGCTTGCCCCAGCGCCCGGCCGGCGTGCGCTTGCACAGCCAGTCGTTGAACTCCGGATTGGCCATCAGCGCCGCATTGAGCGGCGTCGCGAAATAGCCGGGACCGATGGCGTTGACCTGGATGCCGTGCTTCGCCCACTCGGTTGCGAGGCCCTTCGTCATCATCTTCACCGCGCCCTTCGTCGCCGTGTAGGGCACGATCGAGGCCCGGCCGAGCTCGCACATCACCGACCCGATGTTGACGATCTTGCCGCGGCCCCGCGCCACCATGCGCTTGCCGACGGTGCGGGACATGAAGAACACCGAGTCGAGGTTCACCCGGACCATGTCGTGCCAGCCGTCGTCGGGGAACTCGGTCGCCGGCGCGCGGTGCTGCTTGCCGGCGTTGTTGATCAGGATGTCCAGCGGGCCGATTTCGGCCTCGATCGTCGCGACCGCCGCCTCGGCCGCCGCGGGATCGCTGACGTCGAAGGCGTAGCCGGACGCGTCGAGGCCACCCGCCCGCAGCGTCGCGACGGCGGCGTCGAGCTTGGCGGCATCGCGGCCGTTCAGCACGATGCGTGCTCCGGCCTTGCCGAGCCCCTCTGCAAGGGCGTAGCCGATCCCCTGGCTCGATCCGGTGACGAGGGCGATGCGCCCGGTGAGGTCGAAGATGGCGAGCGACATGGGATGCTTCGGATCGGGAGCCGTGCGGCGGGAGCGCCACTGTGGTCGAGGTCGCCTGCGGCTTCAAGCCCGCCCGCGCCGGCTCAGCCCGTCCTGCGCCGCTGCTGCTCGTCGATCTCCCGCATGTAGCTGCGCAGCAGGGTCTCGGTCATGCCGGCGAGGTCGAGCCCCTTCGCCCCAAACCAGGCGGAAACGTCCGGCGGTATGTCAATCTGGACGGGAGTCGGCGGCACGGCCGCGAAGTCCATCGTCGGCTCCGGCTCCGAGAGTTCGCGCAGCACCGCCTCGTAGGCCACCCCGAGCGCCTCCCGGGCGGGAGCCGGAAGGGCGTCCGCGATGGCCGGGGGGGCGGTCGCAGGCGCCGCCGGCGGGGCGGCAGCGTCAGGAATGAGCTCCGCCTCGAGCGCCGCGAGAACGGCTTGCGCGGGCGGCGCGCCGGTGTTGGGCGGCAAGGCGGGCGACGGCCCTGCGTCCTCGCGCGACGCCTTGCGCGCAGGCGCTCCGCGCAGGCGCGGCGCGCCCTCCGAGATCTCCCTGGGGGGTCCGAGCGGCCCGTCCCAGACGGACGGCAGGCGAGGCCTGGACGGAGACGACACGGCAGACTGCTCCCGAAAACGGTCCCAGTGTGCACCAAAATCACGCAAACGGGCGAAAAGCTGCACACGCGGTTCGCGGGTAGTTACCCGAGGACACGGTCGAGGTGCAACGAGGCGTCGACGAGCGCCTTCGTGACCGGATGGTCCGGCGAGTCCAGCACCCTGGCGGTCGCCCCCTCCTCCACCACCCGGCCCGCCGACATCACCATCACCCTATCGGTGATGGCGCGCACCACCATCAGGTCGTGCGTGATGAAGAGATAGGTGAGCCCGAGCCGCGCCTGGAGTTCTGCCAGTAATTCGAGAACCTGCGCCCGGATCGACACATCCAGCGCCGAAACCGGCTCGTCGAGAACGATCAGCTCCGGACGCGTGATCAGCGCCCGGGCGATCGCCAGGCGCTGGCGCTGCCCGCCGGAGAACTCGTGCGGATATTTCCCCGCATCGTCCGGCCGCAGCCCCACCTCCACCAGCGCCTGCTCGATGCGGCGCCGTCGCTCCGCATCGTCGATGTCCGGGGCGAGGTGCAGCGGCTCGGCGACGATGCGGCCCGCCCGGTGACGCGGGTCGAACGAGCCGTAGGGATCCTGGAACACCATCTGCACCCGTCGGCGGAATGCGGCCAGCGCCGCCCCCGACAAGCCCGCGGTGTCCTGCCCCCCGAGGCGGATCGCGCCCCCCTGCAGCGGCTCGAGCGCCAGCACAGCCCGCGCGAGCGTGGACTTGCCGCAGCCGGACTCGCCCACGAGGCCTACGCTTTCGCCCCGGCGCAGCGTGAAGGACACGCCGTCCACCGCCCGGTTGAACCGCGCCGGAGCAAACGGATTGCGGCGCGGCAGCCGGTAGTCGCGCACCGCGCCCTCGACGGCCAGCAGCACGTCGCCCGGAGGCTGCGCGTGCCGGGGCGGCACGTGCGCGGAGGCCTCCCGCAGGGCGAGCGAATAAGGATGCGTGAGGGCCGCGAAGGCGTCCCGCCCGCCCGGCCCGGTTTCGACGACCTCGCCGGACCGCATCACCGCGATGCGGTCCGCCATCGCGGTCACCACCGCGAGATCGTGGCTGATGAGCACCAGCCCGGCGCCGTCCTCGGCGACCAGCCCTCGCAACAGCCTGAGGATCTGCGCCTGGGTCGTCACGTCGAGCGCCGTTGTCGGTTCGTCGGCGATGACGAGCCTGGGCTTCAGCGCCACCGCCATCGCGATGACCACGCGCTGGCGCTGCCCGCCGGAGAGTTCGTGCGGATAGCGCGTCGGCGGAATCCGGGCCGGCGGCAGGCCCACGCGCTCCAGCACGGCGAGCGCCTGCTTCTCGGCATCGGCC
>JAIYAB010000391.1 GCA_027489275.1 Hyphomicrobiales bacterium | reverse complement strand
GGTTCGTCCGCGCCGCCGCTGCCGCGATCCCCGCCGTTGCGCTGCGCTGGCCGGTCCGGAAGGTCGCGGCGCTCGTCGCGATCCTGGCCGGGTGCGCCTACAACGTGTTCGCTGGAGCTGAGATCGCGACGCAGCGCGCGCTGGTGATGTCGGTCGCGCTGTTCGGCGCCGTGCTGGCGGACCGTGCAGCACTGTCGATGCGCAACCTGGCGTTCGCAGCGCTCATCGTCATGGCGCTCGAGCCGGAAAGCGTGCTGGGGCCGAGCTTCCAGATGTCGTTCGCCGCGGTCGCAGCCTTGATCGCGCTCTACGAGCGCACCGGTTCCGTCGTGGCGGCCGGCGAGTCCGGCATCATGCCCGCCGCGGGCGGCGGCGGGCCGCCGGCGGAGAAGGCGCCGGCCGGCGCCGGTCGGCGGGCCGCGGCATGGATGGCGAAGGCGGTCGTGGGAACGGCGGCCGCCACGCTGGCGGCGGAAGCCGCGACGTCTCCCTTCGGCCTCTATCATTTCCAGCGCTACACGCTGTACGGGCTGATCGGCAACGCGCTGACGCTGCCGCTGGTGTCGGTCGTGGTCATGCCGATGGCCGTGCTGGGGGCGCTGGCGACGCCGTTCGGCCTCGACGCGCCGTTCTGGCGGGCGATGGGATGGGGCGTGGCGGCGATGCTCCGGCTGTCCGACCTCGTGGCATCCTGGCCGGGCGCCCGCGGCCTCGTGCCGGCCTTCGGAACGCCCGCGCTCCTGATGCTCGTTCTGGCCGGCCTCTGGCTGGTCCTGATGACGACGGCGCTGCGCTGGCTCGCTGTCCTCCCGGCGTTGGCTGGCGTCACGCTTGCTGCGACGGCGCAGGCTCCGTCCATCGTCATCGCGCCGGACGGCCGCTCGGCGATGGTGCGGCAGGCGGACGGGCGACTGGCCCTCGTCGGCGCGTCGCCGGGCGCGTTCGTCCTCGACCAGTGGCTGCGCGCCGACGCAGACCTGCGCGCGGCAGACGATCCGACGGTGCGCGATGGCCCGCGCTGCGATCCGGCGGGATGCGTCGCGCGGCTGCCCGACGGGCGGGCGCTGGCCATCGTGCTGAAACCGGCGGCGTTCGAGGAGGATTGCCGGCGCGCCGCCGTGCTGGTGTCCCCGCTCTCCGCGCCGGCGTGGTGCCGCCCCGCGTTCCTGTTCGATCAGCCGCTGCTGGCGCGGACGGGCGCGCTGGCGCTTCGGAACGACGGCGGCGGCTTTCTCGTCACGGCCTCCCGGAGCGCGCTGACAACGCGCCCGTGGCACCCAGTCCCGCCGCAGGTCGTTCGCGCACCGGCTGAGACTGGAGCCGAGGACGACGCTCCCTAGGCACCGCCTTGTCCCCAAGGTTGACGGTCGGCAGGGGTGTGGCAAAGATGCCATCCTCAATTCGGCCGCTTTTGCGTAGGGTTGTTGCAACACTGTTGCCTGCGAGCCGCATCGGCTCCGGCGCCCGGGACGAACGCCACGGAACCATGACGGACGCCGGATCCACCCTGACGCATGACACGAGCGACGCCAGCGCATTGCCGCGCGCGTCCTCGCGCGTGTGGGGCTATGTCGGCGGCGCGATCGTGGCGCTGGCGCTGCTGTCGGCTCTGGCGACTTTCGTCGTGCTGGCCGGCATGCTGCCCGTGCCGGCGACCCCACAGGTCGTGCTGTCGCTCTTCATCGCCAACGGCGTGCTGATCCTCATGTTGATCGGCCTCGTGGCGCGCGAGGGCTGGGCTCTGGTGCGCGCGCGGCGCGCGGGCATGGCCGCGGCCGGGCTGCACGTGCGAATCGTCGGGCGCTTTGCGTTCGTCGCCGTCCTGCCCGCCATTCTCGTCGCCGCGCTCGGCTGGATGACGCTCGATCGATCGCTCGACGCGCAGTCGAACCGGCGGGTGAGCGAATTGCTCACCACCTCGGTCGAGGTGGCGATGGCCTATCGCGAGTTGCAGTGCCGGACGGTCGGGCGTGAGACGAGTCTCATGGCGGCGGATGTCGGGCGCGCCCGCTTCGCCCTGCAGCAGAACCGCGACTTCTTCCGCGAGTTCATGCGTTCCCGCGCCATGTTCCTCGGCTTCCCGGTCGCGATGCTCATCCGGGCCGACCTATCGGTGACGGAGCGCATCGAGATCCAGCCGCTCGACGGCCTGCTCCTGCCGACGGCGGAGGACCTTGCCGAGGCGGGCGAGACCGGCGCCTGCCTGGTGCCTCCCAACGGGCGCATCATCCGCGGTGTCATCAAGGTGCCGGGCTTCGATGATACCTACCTGATGGTGGCGCGTTCCATCGATCCGAAAGCTCTGGAGTTCCCCGCGCAGGCGCAGCAGGCCTCGCTCTACTTCCAGACGCTGGCCGAGCGGAAATTCGAGCTGCAGGTCGCGTTCGCCAGCATGTACGCGCTGATCTCGCTGATCCTGCTGCTGTCGGCGATCTGGCTCGGCCTCGGATTCGCCAACTGGTTCGTTGCTCCGATCCGGCGGCTGATCCACGCGACCGACCAGGTCGCCTCAGGCAACTTCTACGTGCAAGTTCCGTCGCGTCGGGGCGAAGGCGACCTCGGACATCTGGCCGAGACCTTCAACAAGATGACATCGGAACTGCGCCAGCAGACCGACCGGCTGACGGCGGCCCGTGACCTGATCGACCGCCGGCGGCGGTTCACGGAGGCGGTGCTGTCGGGCGTCTCCGCCGGTGTCATCTCGGTCGATTCGCGTGGGCGCATCACCGTGATCAACCCGTCCGCCGAGCGTTTGCTGCACATCTCGCGCGACCGCTGGCTCGGCAAGCCGCTGCACGAAGCATTTCCCGAACTTGCCGACGCTCTCGCCGATCCGCACGAGCGCCCGCGCGCTTTTCAGGGACACGTCACGATCAACCGGGCGGGACAGGACCGCACGCTGACCGTACGGGTGACTGCGGAGCAGGCGGCGGAGGACGACCGGGGCCTGATCATCACGCTCGACGACATCACCGACCTCGTGAGCGCGCAGCGAACGGCGGCCTGGGCGGACGTGGCGCGTCGCATCGCGCACGAGATCAAGAACCCGCTGACGCCGATCCAGCTCTCGGCCGAACGCATCCGCCGCAAATACGGCAAGGTGATCACGACCGACCGCGAGGTCTTCGACCAGTGCACGGACACGATCGTGCGGCAGGTCGACGACATCAAGCGGATGGTCGACGAGTTTTCCTCCTTCGCCCGGATGCCGAAGCCGCAACCGGACGACGAGGATCTGGCGGCGGTTGTCCGGCAGGTCCTGTTCCTGATGCGGGTCGGCCACCCGGATATCGTGTTCGACGAGACGATCCCCGAGGCGCGGCTCGTCGCCCGCTTCGATCGCCGGCTGATCTCCCAGGCCGTGACCAACATCGTGAAGAACGCCGCCGAGTCCGTCGCCGCCGTTCCCGACGCCGAGCGGGGGCAGGGGCGGGTCACGGTGTCAGTGCGTCGCGACGCCGACCGCCTTGCGATCGAGGTCGCGGACAACGGTAAGGGCTTCCCGGCCGAGAACCGGCAGCGGCTGCTCGAGCCCTACATGACCACCCGCGAGGGAGGGACCGGCCTCGGTCTCGCCATCGTCGGCAAGATCATGGAAGAGCACGGCGGCGGCATCGAGCTTCTGGACAATCCGGCAGTTCCGCGGGGAGCGATCGTCCGCCTGTGGATGCCCGCGTCCCACGCCGTTCCTGTTCCCGATCCCTCCGCCGGCGCCGCGCCGGCGTCGTCCCCCCTGTCAGCTGCCGCGGCGGCGGGCTCGTGAGTTCCGCTCCATGACCGCCGGAAACCGGAGAAGCGCACGATGAGTGCCGACATCCTGATCGTCGACGACGAAGCCGACATCCGCGAGCTCGTGGCGGGCATCCTCGACGACGAAGGCTACCGCTGCCGCACGGCCGGGAACTCTGACGAGGCGCTGGCGGCGATCGAAGCGCGCCGGCCGCAGCTCGTCTTCCTGGACATCTGGATCCAGGGCAGCCGGCTCGACGGCCTGCAGATCCTCGACATCGTCAAGGAGCAGCATCCCGACCTGCCGGTCGTGATGATCTCCGGCCACGGAAACATCGAGACGGCCGTGTCCGCCATCAAGCGCGGCGCCTACGACTTCATCGAGAAGCCGTTCAAGGCGGACCGGCTCGTGCTGGTGGCCGAGCGGGCGCTGGAGGCCTCCCGGCTCAAGCGCGAGGTGAAGGAGCTGCGCGTCAAGGCGCAGCAGGGCAGCAAGATCATCGGCCACTCGCAGGTGTCCAACCAGCTCCGGCAGACGCTGGAGCGCGTGGCTGCGACCAACGCCCGCGTGATGATTGCCGGCGCCCCCGGCTCCGGCAAAGAGCTGGCGGCCCGCACGATCCACGGCCTGTCGAACCGCTCCTCCGGCCCCTTCGTGGCGATCAACGCGGCGACCATCACGCCGGAGAACATGGAGATCGAGCTCTTCGGCGTCGAGGGCGGCGACGGGCGCTCGCGCAAGGTGGGCGCGCTCGAGGAGGCCCACGGCGGGACGCTCTATCTCGACGAGGTCGCCGACATGCCGCGCGAGACGCAAGGCAAGATCCTGCGCGTCCTCGTCGAGCAGAATTTCCAGCGTGTCGGCGGAACGATGCGCGTGCATGTCGATGTGCGCGTCATCTCCTCGACGGCACGCGATCTTGCCGGGGAGATCGCTGCCGGCCGCTTCCGCGAGGATCTTTTGCACCGCCTCAGCGTCGTGCCGATCCGGGTGCCGAGTCTTGCGGAGCGGCGCGAGGACATCCCCGAGCTGATCGGCCACTTCATGGACCAGATCTCGGCTTCGACAGGCCTGCCCAAGCGCGTGATCGCGGACGACGCGCTAGCGGTCCTTCAGTCGCACGACTGGCCGGGCAACATCCGTCAGCTGCGCAACAACATCGAGCGACTGCTCATCCTCGCCGAGGGCGATCCCCAGATGGAGGTGACGGCGGACCTTCTGCCGGCCGAGGTCGGGTCGCTCGTGCCGTCCACGCCGAACGGCGCGGGGGGCGAGAAGCTGATGTCGCTTGCCCTTCGGGAGGCACGCGAGATCTTCGAACGCGAGTACCTGACGGCCCAGATCAACCGCTTCGGCGGCAACATCTCCCGCACTGCCGAATTCATCGGCATGGAACGCTCGGCCCTGCACCGCAAGCTGAAGTCGCTCGGGATCGGGTAAGAAGGACGGACCGGCAACCTACGACTCCCGACAACCATTCCTCCGGAAAGTCCCATGTCCCGCATTGCATACGTGAACGGCCGCTATGTTCCCCATCGCAGCGCGATGGTCCACATCGAGGACCGCGGCTACCAGTATGCCGACGCGGTCTACGAGGTCTGCGAGGTGAGCGACGGCGCGCTCGTGGACATGACGCGTCATCTCGACCGGCTGGACCGCTCGCTGCGCGAGCTGCGAATCCGGCCTCCCATGAGCCGGGGGGCGCTGGCCACGGTGCTGCACAGGACGGTGGCGCTGAACCGCGTGCGCGACGGGTTCGTCTACCTCCAGGTGTCGCGCGGCGTCGCGCGGCGCGACCATTTCCTTCCCGATCCCGCCCTGCCGCCGGCGGTCGTGGTGACGGCCCGGTCCGTCGACCGCGCCGCGGCTGAGCGGACGGCGCGCAAGGGGATCGCGGTGGTGACCGTGCCGGACAACCGCTGGGGCCGGCCCGATATCAAGACCGTCCAGCTTCTGCCCAACACCCTGGCGAAGCAGGTGGCGAAGGAAGCGGGAGCCTCCGAGGCGTGGTTCGTCGATGCCAGCGGCCATGTCACCGAAGGCGGCTCGACCAATGCGTGGATCGTCACGAAGGACGGCCGGCTGGTCACGCGCCAGGCTGACAGCTCCATCCTGCGGGGCATCACGCGCACCGGTGTGATGGACCTCGTGAAGCGACGGAACCTGCTGGTCGAGGAGCGGGCCTTCACGGTGGAGGAGGCGCTCGGCGCGGCCGAGGCTTTCGTCACTTCGGCGTCCAACCCCGTGACACCCGTCGTGCGCATCAATGGCAATATGATCGGGGATGGTTCGCCGGGCCCGGTGGCGCTCGCCCTGCGCGCCGCGTTCCACGAGGTGACAGAACTGTCCCGGCCGGTTAATCATGGCAAGTAGGTGGCGGGGCGGACCGCCACCGGTCCGTCGGCATCCGGGCTCGACACCGCCCAACGCTCTGCTTCCAGCAGGGCAGCGGGTGGACTAGCGTGGGTGGACTGACGCGATCCAGGACTCGTTTCAACGAGCCGCATGACGGCCGTCCGGCTGGACAACTTGGGTGAGGGGCAAAAAACCATGGCTGCGGAACGCAACCAGAATCTCCAGGACACGTTCCTGAACCACGTCCGCAAGAACAAGATCCCCTTGACGATCTTTCTGGTGAACGGCGTGAAACTGCAGGGCGTCGTCACGTGGTTCGATAATTTCTGCGTGCTTCTGCGCCGCGACGGCCATTCGCAGCTCGTCTACAAGCACGCGATTTCCACGATCATGCCGGGCCACCCCGTGTCGCTCTTCGAACCGGGCGAGGAGGGGGCTCCGGGAGTGAAGGACTGATGTGACAGGCCCTCGCGTTCCCAAGGATCCGCCCGAGAAGCGGGTCGTCGAACCTGAAAAAACCATCGCTTCCGGCACGCGGACCCTTGTCGTGGGTCCTTACCCGTCCGCGCGCCGCCGACCCGGCGACGCCGGCGAGGACGGCGGCCATGTCAACCTGAGGGCGAACCAGGCCCGGCTCGAGGAGGCCGTGGGCCTTGCGGCCGCCATCGACCTCGCCGTGACTCAGGCACTGCCCGTGACGATCGCGTCGCCCCGTCCCGCGACGTATCTCGGCAAGGGAAAAGTCGAGGAGATCGACGGCCTGATCAAAGCCGAGCACATTGACCTCGTGATGATGGATTGTGCGCTCTCGCCCGTGCAGCAGCGCAATCTCGAAAAGGCATGGGGCGCCAAGGTCATCGACCGCACCGGCCTGATCCTCGAGATCTTCGGCCGCCGCGCGCG
>JAIYAB010000425.1 GCA_027489275.1 Hyphomicrobiales bacterium | reverse complement strand
TGCGCGGCTTGAAGGTTCAGTCGCAGAGCACGCTCGTCGTGTTCAAGGGTTCGAAGGAGGTCGGTCGCTCGACAGGCGACACGAAGAAGGAGTCGATCGAGGCTTTGTTGGCGAAGTCCGTCGGCGCGTCGATGTAGGGCGGTGCTCCATGCTGACCACGATCGGGCTGGCCGGATTGGCTGGCGTCCTGTCCACGCTGTCGCCCTGCGTGCTTCCGCTCATCCCGATCGTGCTCGGCGCTGCGGCGGCAGAAAGCCGCTTCGGTCCGCTGGCGCTTGCCGCCGGACTTGCCCTGTCGTTTTCCTCTATCGGCTTGTTCGTGGCGACTGTCGGTTTCGCAATCGGACTCGATGCGGATCTGTTCAGGTCCACGGCCGCAATCCTGATGACGGGAATCGGCGTCGTCCTGATGGCTCCAGCCCTTCAGGCCCGCGTCGCCGTTGCTGCTGGACCGGTGGGATCCTGGGCGGAGGAGCGCTTCGGCGGCTTTTCGACCAGCGGCGTCGGAGGCCAGTTCGGAGTCGGCCTTTTGCTTGGCGCAGTCTGGGCGCCGTGTGTCGGTCCGACATTGGGCGCCGCCTCGGTACTCGCTGCGCAAGGCGAGGATCTCGGAAGCGTCGCACTCACGATGATCGTTTTCGGTGTCGGAGCGGCACTTCCGCTCCTGGCCCTCGGGAGCGTCTCCCGCGAGCGGATGCTGGCCTGGCGCGGGCGGCTCTCAGGGGCCGGCAACGGCATGAAGAAGGCGATGGGAGCCGTGCTGGCCGGCGTGGGCCTGATGATCCTCACAGGTTGGGACAAGCGGATAGAGGCGTTCCTCGTCGAAGTTTCACCTTCATGGTTGACTGAACTCACGACAAGGTTTTGATTTCATGTACAAATATGGATGAACTCATGCTATGGAATTCGACAATTGCTACGCTTACGTTTGAGGTGTACTCCGACAGAACAAGATCCGCAGTCCTGTTTATTTGGAGTTGAGTCCGTTTGACGGTCGGTGCAGAGTAGCCTAGGCGGTTCATCGTCCTGAGCCACCGCCGTCAGGTCAGGATGACTGCGTTCAAACTTTTGCGCCTCGGTCATGGTGCTTCGCTGCGCACGCGATTGATGGCGCTCGCGCTCGTTGCGCTGGCGCCCGGCGTCGCGTCGGTCCTTTACACCACCCACCAGATCGACGGGCTGCGGCGCGCCGAGGTCGCCGAACTCGCCATGCAGGGCGCGAGACATGCAGCCGATGAGACCAACCGGATCATTTCCGGCGTGGAGAGCCTGTTGCTGGCGGTGTCGCACGTGCCATCCGTGCGAGACGGCGATGCGGAGGCTTGCAGCGTCTATCTGGGGGACCTGGGCCCCAATCTGCCGCATCTCGTTGCCGTGTCGGTTCTCGATTTGGAAGGACGCTGGTTCTGCGGCTCGGTCCGCCCGGCGGACCCCGCTGTTGACCTCAGCGACCGCTCCTATTTTCAGGAGGCCTTGGCCCACGAGGGTCTCGTGCTCGGCCTCTATACGGCAGGCCGGGTCAGCGGTCGGCCCATCCTGCCGGTGGCTCTTTCATTCCCGAACCGCGCAGGCGCCAAGGCCGGCGTCCTCGTGGCGACGATCGACCTCGCCTGGCTCGGGCAGGTGATGCGCGAGCGGGGCGTTCCGCGCGACGGATCCCTGACAGTGGCGGACCGCGAGGGAACCATCGTGGCGCGGGAGCCGCTGCCGGAGCGGTTCGTCGGCACCAAGATCCCCGAGGCCTTCCGTCGCCTGCTGAACGCCGGCGCGGCCGGCGTGGAGGAAGTGCGCAGCCAGGATGGAACGAAACGCGTCCTCGGCTATGTGCCTGTCGGATCGTCGCCGCCCGGCCTTTATGTGAGCGCCGGTCTCTCCTCGCAGGCGAGCTTCCAAGCTGTGTCGATGGCCGCACTCTACGCGGTTCTGATGATCCTGGCTGGCGCGATCGGGGCGTTGTGCGCCACTTGGCTCGTCGGCAGCCGCGCCTTCATCAAGCCGCTCGAGCGGTTGAACGCCGTCCTGACGCGTTGGCGCAACGGCGAACGCGGGGCTCGGACCGAGCTCACTGCCGAATCCGGCGAGATCGGCGTCCTGGGGATGCAGCTCGACGCGATGATGGACGAGATCATCACCACACAGGCAAAGCGCGATCTTCTGTCCCGTGAGCTCTCGCACCGGGTGAAGAATACGCTCTCGACTGTCCAGGCCCTTGCGATGGCGACCCTCAACGGCCCTCAGCCGGCCCGCGACTTGCTTCCCGAGTATCTACAAAGGATCTCCGCGCTCGGACGAATGCATGACGTCCTGCTGCACGATCACTGGGAAAGCGCCTCGATGCTCTGCGCCCTCGATGGAGTGTTGCGCCCGCTGTGCCCGGACCTGACCCGCGTGCGCATCAGCGGCGAGGATTGCGAGCTGCCGCCCCACCATGCGCTCGGAATGACCATGGTCCTGCACGACCTCACCACAAATGCGCTGAAGCACGGGGCGCTTTCGACCCCTGACGGGCGGATAGACATCACCTGGACCGTCGAGTGTCCGGGATCGGATACGGTGCTCGACGTCACGTGGCGCGAGCATGGCGGACCGCCGGTTCGGCCGGTGAGCGGCCGCAAGGGGTTTGGCATGCGGCTGATGAGCAGGGCTTTCGCGAGCGCCGGCACTGCAACGCTACAGTTCGAACCCCGCGGTATCGTATGCCGAATCGTACTGCGCCTCACGGCGGGCGAGCAGATTGCGGCATAGAAACCCGCCAGCGTCGCGGCGCGCGTGGTTTCCGCATTGCGTCAGAACATCTGCGGCGGCGCGTAAAAGCAGCGCACCTGCCCCGCGTAGATGCAGACATGGTAATCGCGATCGAGGCTCTTCTTTGCGGCGGTGTAGGGGACGATCGTCCCGTGCACCTTGTACCCCGAGGGGGTGAGCTGAACCTCGTAGGACTGGATCGGGTGGCAATCCTGATCGGAGCAACAAGACGTGTCGTACCAGCCGTGTGCTGCGGCCGTTCCGGTCATCGCCAGCAATGCCAACGTCGCGCGCATCATTGGATCTCCGCGAAGCCCCCGATCCGGGATCGCGCGGGATCAGTGAATGGTTCCATCCAGAAAGACAGACACGGCCGTGCATCCGAAGGCGAGGATGGAGAGTAGAGTTGATATCGACCGATTTCGGCTGCCACTCAGGAGACCACCATGATCAAGGGAACTCTCACTCGCCGCTCCATCCTGGGTACCGGCATCGCTGCCGCGGCCGTCTTGGTCGCGCCGCGCGTCTACGCGCAGGCGGCGGCGCCGGCCGCGCCTACGGGGCCGTTTGCTCTGCCCAAGCGAGCCTACGAGGCTGCGGCGCTAGAGCCTCACATTGACACCATGACCATGGACATCCACTACAACCGCCACCATGGCGCGTTCATCACAGCGCTCAACAACATCGCGAAGGACAATGGCGTCGTGGCGCAGATGCCGGTCCCAGAGCTTCTCGCCAAGCTGGGCGAGTTGCCCGAAGGCATCCGTACCATGGTCCGCAACGCCGGCGGGGGTCATGCCAACCACACCATGTTTTGGGAGATCATGGGTCCCAGCGCGGGCGGAGCGCCGGCTGGCGTGGTGGCAGAGGCCATCACCCGCGACTTGGGCGGGTTCGACAAGTTCAAGACTGATTTCGAGGCCGCCGGGCTGCGCGTGTTCGGCTCGGGCTGGGTGTTCGTTACCGTGGACAAGGATGGCAGGCTCGCCATCGTCACGAAGCCCGGCCAGGATAACCCGCTGATGGATAGGCAGATGGTCCTGCTGGGCAACGATGTCTGGGAACACGCCTATTACCTCAAGTATCAGAACAGGCGGGCTGACTACCTCAAGACCTGGTGGAACGTCGTGAACTGGGCCAAGGTCAGCGAGCGCTACGCAGCGGCCAGATCCGGCGTTCTGAAGGTCTGAAGCGGCTTCGCCATGGCCGGGAGGAGACGGGCAGGCTCCTGCCCGGTCTTCCTAGGTTCGACGCTCGAGAGACGGCGTGTCCAGTGGGCACGTCGTTCGGCGGCAGTAGGGCTTCGACTTGCACCGTGTGCCGGAGGTCGCGATTGCGGCCTGCACGGTGCGGGTGAAGACGTCGTCGTCGCAGTCGGGATCGAGCCGGCCGACCTCCTGCGGTCTGGTCCCTGCCGCACCGGCGCTGCTGATCAGCAGGATTGCCGGCTGCCCGGACGCATCGCATGCCATGGCGACGCGAACGAAAAGTTCGGCCATCGCATGCCCGGCGACGTCCTCGCGCAGCGCGACGATCGCGTACTCCCGTTCACCGACGGACCGCATGGCGGCGTCCATGGCGCCTACCACGTCGACGTCGGTATTGCCCATCGCCCTGAACCGCGCGAGGAGACGGGATGCTGCGATCGGGTCTGGCTCGACGATGAGCGTCGGCATTACCATATGGCATGGTCCCGAGCGGGCCAGATCGGCGCTGGCGGTCGGCGGGACTTCGTTCGACCAGCGCTGTTGCGTGGCGCGGCTGAGGTGGAAGTTGGAAAGCGGCATGGGGGACGTCTCCGGCGCTGTCGAAAGATGATCCGACCGCTGACGCCCGTTCCCGGGGCGCCACATGTGGATCACCGATCAGATGACGGGCTTCCTTCGCGGTGACTACCGCAGTCAGCCGAAAAGCGTCCGATTGACATACAGAGCGTAGGTTCGAAATCCTGAACGAGGCTCTAATCGGATGGCGCGCACATGGTCGGGCCGATTACGGATGCCGCCGGAAGTCAGGGGCCGAGTGTCCATGCGCATGTCTGAGAGCCGCTGGGACGTCTTGCCCGTTCAATAAACTTCGATGCATTCCGGAAGACGGAATTTTCATGGACCGAATGCAGAATGGCAACTTGCAGGTTCCGGCGGGCGAGGTCGCGCCGGGCGTTTTGCCCCTTCATGCGGAGTTCCGTCATGCTCAGAATGCTTCTCGTGTCTCTTGCAGTCGTCGTCGGCATGGCGTCGCTGCCTGCTGCCGCCGGCGACCTCGCCAAGCCGCAAGGCAAGGTGGTGCTTACCGTATCCGGCAAGATCGGTGCCCAGAACAGCGCAGAAGGTGCGCAGTTCGACATTGCCATGCTGGAGGCCTTGCCCGGCCGCGTCTCGGCAGTGAACACGCCCTGGTACGACAGCAAGAAGACCTTCGAGGGGCCGCTCGGATCAGCGCTGCTCGACGCGGTCGGTGCGACCGGGCAGACGCTGCGCGTCGTGGCGCTGAACGACTATGCGGCTGAAATTCCCGTTGAGGATTTCCGCAAGTTTCCCGTGATCCTCGCCACCAAGCTCGATGGCAAGCCCATGGCCGTGCGCGAGAAGGGACCGCTCTTCGTGATCTATCCGTTCGACGCGGATCCAAGCCTGTTCAATGAGAAGTATTTCAATCGTTCCGTCTGGCAGGTCAAAGCAATCGAAGTGAAGTAGACGCCCCTCCCCCAAGGGCGGGACACTCAGCCGTGACGGACGACAAGCGCCCGAAACTCGCCAGGCTCTTGGGCCTGCCGGCGCTTGCGCTGGCGATGGCTAGCCTTTTCGTGACCGTCGTGCTGTCGTTCCTTGCGATCAACGAACGCAGCGCCATCGTCGCGCAGTCGATCCGGGAGGACGCCCTTTGGGCGTCCTATCAACTCGATCGCGAGTCAGTTCGCCTGATGTCGGAGCTCAACACGGCGCGGCTCTCGGCGACGGCAGCGGCGAACGGGTCGCTGACCACCCGCTTCGACATTCTCTACAGCCGTATCGGCATGCTCAGGCAGGGGCACTATGCCGAGAAGTTCGGCGCTACCGGGGCGCTCGCCGAACAAGTCGATACGGTGCGTCAGGCGATCATGGAGATGGCGCCGATCTTCGACGAGGTTGCGCGTTCGGGAGAGTTGCCCGAGGGGGTCGCCGCCGATCTGTCGGCGCGCATCATTGCATTGCGCGAGCGCACGGAAAGCCTCCTGATCGCCACCAACACCCGCAAGGCGGACCTGCAGATTGCCGAGCGCGAGCGCACGCAGCGGTCCTACATGACGCTGGGCGCCGCCATGGCGGCGTTGACGTTGGTCATGGCAGCCGTGATCGGTCTGATGTGGCGGCAACTGCGCGAAATCACCCGCTCCCAGCGAGACCTGCGGCAGTTGAGTCAGCGATACGCCGAGGCTGCGCGCCACGCCGAAGCCGGCAACCGCGCGAAGTCGTCCTTCCTGGCGGCCATGAGCCACGAGATCCGCACGCCGCTGAACGGCATCGTCGGAATGGTTGAGCTTCTCGACGACCACAGCCTCACCCCTGGCCAGTTGCGGCGCGTCGACACGATCCGCGAGTGCTCGGAGGCGCTCCTGACGCTGATCGATGACATCCTCGACTATTCGAAGCTGGAGTCCGGCTCCATCGATCTGGAAACTGCGCCCTTCGATCTCGACGAGACGATACGCAGCGCCCTTCGCATCGTCTCTGAGCGGGCGCGTGAGAAGGGTCTCGACCTGACGTTGGACTGCGACCCCGTCGTCGTCACGGGCGACCGCGCCCGTATCAGGCAGATCGCGATCAATCTTCTCGCCAACGCGGTGAAGTTCACGCCGACCGGCGCCGTTCGTGTGACCGCGCGCGCCCTGCGCGACGCTGGCGGATCATGCCGGCTGACGATCTCCGTGGCCGACACCGGAATCGGTATTGCGCCGGACGCACTCTCACGGCTGTTTCAGCAGTTCACCCAGGCCGACGCCAGCATCACGCGGCGCTTCGGTGGTTCGGGCCTCGGCCTGGCGATTTGCCAGCGGATCGCCCGGGCCATGGGTGGAGACATCGAGGTCGAGAGCACACCCGGGTCGGGCAGCGTATTCACGCTGTCGATCCCGGTCGCGCATGTTGCGGCGTCGGTGCCGCTGGCTGCGGCAACCGCCCTCCCCGGTTCCGGCGAAGCGGAGCTCGCCGGGCAGCCTGACCTGTCGCCGGGGCGTGGCGCTCGCATCCTCGTGGTGGAAGACAATGTCACCAACCGGCAGGTGGCCACGGCCTTGCTGGAACGCCTCGGCGCCACGGTCGACTGTGCGGTGGATGGCGCGGACGCCGTCTCGATGGTTCAGAATCGTCCCTACGATCTCGTGTTCATGGACATGCAGATGCCCAACATGGATGGGATCGAGGCGACGCGGACCATCCGGGCCCTTGGGATCGGCTCTCTCCCGATCGTGGCGCTCACGGCCAACGCCTTCGTGTCGGATCGGGAAAAGTGCCTTTCGGCCGGCATGAACGATTTCATCGCCAAGCCGATCAACCGGGCCAAGCTCGAGACCGCCATGTCGGTCTGGCTGACGGCACGCGAAGCGGAAAGGCCTCCGGCGGGCGATGAGGACGGAACAGCGCGCGACGGTTCCATCGACCCGCTGTTCGATCATGCCCAGACAGCAGCGATGGTCGAGGACCTCGGCGAAGAGATGATGGCGGCCGTCGTCTGCAGTTTCTGGTCGGATGTCGCCGACATCGGAGCATCACTCGACGAGGCTGTGGCGCGGCTGGACATGGCACGCCTCGACCGGGATCTGCACAGCCTCAAGGGAACGGCGCAGACGGTCGGCTATGTCGCCATCGCCCGCGCCGCGGCCGCCGCACGCTCGGCGCTTGCATCTGGCAACGGTGTCGACCTTGGCCCGCTTCAGGCGGCGATCATGCGGACGCGCGCCGCCCGCCCCCCCGATGTCCGTGACCGCACGGCAACTGCCGCCTGATCACTCCCGAGGCAGCGCGGCATAGTAGTCGGCCAGCGCCTCCATTTCCGCCTCCGAAACGTGGCGGGACATGTAGCGCATTTCCTTGTGCGGCCTCTTGCCCGACTTGAACGCCTTCAACTGGTTGTAGAGGTAGACCACATTCTGGCCCGCCAGATGCGGCACCTCGACGTCCTTGGCGATGCCGTCTATGCCATGGCACGGGGCACACGCTTCCACCGTAACTGGCGGCCTCGGCCTCTGCTGGGCGTCGGCGCCCGGCACGCCTGCCATCCCGACAGCGAGCAGGGACGCGACGAAGGCGACAGTTCGGCCTGCCATCATGATGCTCCAATGAGGATGCCGGCCGCCAGAACGAGCCCGCCGCCAAGCACGACCTGGAAGGTCGCGCGCAGGAACGGCGTCTCCATGTAACGGTTCTGGATCCAGACGATCGCCCACAACTCGATGAAGACGACGACCAGCGCAATGGCGGTTGCGGTCCAGAAGTGCGGGATGAGGTAGGGCAAGGCGTGACCCAGGCCCCCGAGCGCCGTCATCACGCCAGAGGCCAGCCCCCGCTTCCAGGGCGCGCCGCGGCCGGACAGCCGGCCGTCGTCATGGGCCGCTTCGGTGAACCCCATCGAAATGCCGGCGCCCACCGAGGCCGACAGGCCGACGAGAAACGTGGTCCACGGGTCCTGTGTGGCGAACGCCGTGGCGAAGATCGGCGCCAGAGTCGAGACGGAACCGTCCATCAGGCCGGCGAGGCCGGGCTGAACCCAGGTGAGGATGAACTGCCGCCGCGAGGCGGCATCCTCCTCCTGCCGCTGCTCGCCTCCGAGATGCTCCGCCGTCAGACGGTCTGCCGCCGCCTCGTGCTTGCTCTCGGCTACGGCGAGGTCTCCGAGGAGCTTGCGCGTGTCTGCGTCCGTCGTGTGCCCCGCCGCGGCGACATAGAAATCGTGTGCTTCCCGCTCCATCGAAGACGCCTCCTCGCGGATGCGGTCGAGGCCCAGGTTTTCGACGAGCCATACAGGCCGGCGGGAGTAAAAGTCCGACACGTGCTCGCGCCGGATCGGTACGATGACATCGCCGAAGCGACGGCGGTACGCCTCGATCAGCCGCAGGCGATGGGTATCCTCCTCGGCAGCCATGCCATCGAAAACGGCCGCAGAAGAGGGATAATCCTTCCGCAGGCGCGATGCGTAGATCGCGTATATTCGGCCGTCCTCCTCCTCGGAGGCTATCGCCAGCGCCAGGATTTCCTGCTCGCTCAGATCGGCAAAGCGGCGCTTGCCGGATCCGGGCCAGGAAAAGCGTGAAAGCATGCAGGACATCCTTCTTTGGAATTGTTCCAAAGTTAGGGCACGGCGGGCGGGCCGTCCATGCGGGTTTCCACGGGTGCGACCCTGCCACACGCCGCGCGCATGAGCTTCAAACGACGGGTTCGTCCTCGCGGCGACGTCCGAAGACGCCTGCACCGGCACAGAAATCCGGGGCTTGCGTACCGTTTCCTGCCGCAAGCCACTGCTGACACGCGTCCGCTTGACGACACACCAGGCAGCGCGTGCTGGCAGCGACTACGGCCTCCAAACCGCCCTGTCGCGCGTCGTCGGTCGTGCCGAGGCGATCGAGCATCGCGCCGAACAAGCGCGCCTGACGTTCGGCGCGCTCGTATTGTGGCCATCCGTGCACGCGGCTGGATCCCGTGGGATGTCGAGCGTCCTTCACTGTCGGAAATCTGGGCATGTTCGGCGTTCCGCTTCGGGAGGACGATCCGTGGCAGGGTCGCGGTACGGCGTCCTTGATCAGTGACAAACGGAGCTGCGATCGCGTCGCTCAGCGTTCGTCCAGGCCGTGGCAGCCGCGGTAGCCGTTGACAGGCGGAGACGTCCAACCGCCGAGCGCGCCGGGTGCTGGGCGCAGGATCTCAACGCGCAGCGGGTGGCACACCGCGACATCGCTGGAGTGCTCGCTCGAGCAATCGCCGCCGGGGCACGCCGACAAAGCGCCGAGCAGGTCGATCTCGGCCAGGAACTCG
>JAIYAB010000142.1 GCA_027489275.1 Hyphomicrobiales bacterium | reverse complement strand
CCAGCGCCTCGAACTTGTTGGCCGCGGTCGTGAAGGGCAACCCCGTCGCCTCGGCGATCCTGGCCGCGATCAGCCCGGCGAACTGCGGATGGGCGTTGAGCCCGGTGCCCACCGCCGTTCCGCCCTGCGCGAGGGGCAACAGCTCGTCCAGCGCCAGTGCGATTCGCCGGCGCGCCGAGGCGACCTGCGCCGCGTAGCCGGAGAACTCCTGCCCGAGCGTGATCGGCGTCGCGTCCTGCGTGTGCGTCCGCCCGATCTTCACGATCGGGGCGAAGGCCTCGGACTTCGCGTCCAGCGCACCGTGAAGTCGGTCCAGCGCGGGGAGCAGCGCGCGGTGCACGGCCGTCGCGACCGCCACGTGAATGGCGGTCGGGATCGTGTCGTTGGAGGACTGGCCCCGGTTGACGTGGTCATTCGGGTGGACGGGGCTTTTTCCGCCGCGGCCCGAGCCGAGCAGCTCGTTGGCGCGGCCGGCAAGCACCTCGTTGGCGTTCATGTTGGTCTGCGTGCCCGAGCCGGTCTGCCACAGCGAGAGCGGGAACTGGTCCATGAGGGCGCCGCCCAGGATCTCGTCGGCGGCCGCCGCGATCGCCTCGGCGAGGGCAGGTTCGAGCCCGCCGAGCCCGGCGTTCACCTGCGCCGCCGCCTTCTTCACGAGCACAAGCGCGGTGATCAGTTCGGGCGGCATCGTCTCGGAGCCGATGGCGAAGAAATGCAGCGAACGCTCGGTCTGGGCGCCCCAATAGCTCGCCGCGGGAACCTCGATCGGCCCGAAACTGTCGCTTTCCGTGCGGGTCGGGCGGCGCGTTGCGTCGCCGGAGGGATCCTTGGCCATTTTTCGTCCTCCTTCGGCAGCCGGAGGGGTGGAACGCCCCGGCAAGGTTATTCGCATCACACTTCGGCACGGCCCTTGCCTCTCGGACGCACCGGTCTAGGCTGCGACGGTCGCGCTCGACAGGGCGTCGAAGCGGGGCGGCGTGTTCGGTCCGGCAGCCACCATCCCGGCAGACTCCTGCGGAAGGCTCATCTTGTCGATCACCGCCGCCCTCAACCACATCACCCACTATCGCTACGACCGGCCCGTGACGCTGGGTCCGCAGGTCATCCGCCTGCGCCCGGCGCCCCATTGCCGCACGGTGGTGAAGAGCTACTCGCTCAAGGTGACGCCCGAGAACCACTTCATCAACTGGCAGCAGGATCCGCACGGAAACTGGCTGGGCCGCTTCGTGTTCCCGGAGCCTGCGACGGAACTGAAGATCGAGGTCGATCTCGTGGCCGACCTCGCGGTCGTGAACCCGTTCGACTTCTTCGTCGAGAGCTACGCCGAAAAATTCCCCTTCGCCTATCCGGCCGAGCTCAAGCATGAACTGCTGCCCTACCTCGAGCTCGAGGACCATGGGCCGCTGCTCGACGATTATGTCGCGAGCATCTCCCGGGAACCCACCGCCATCGTCGACTTCCTCGTCGGCATCAACCAGGGCCTGCAGCAGCGCATCGGCTACGTGATCCGCATGGAGCCGGGCGTCCAGGCCCCGGACGACACGCTGCGCCTCGGCAAGGGCTCGTGCCGGGATACCGGCTGGCTGCTGGTGCAGGCGTTGCGCCGCCTCGGCCTCGCCGCGCGCTTCGTGTCGGGGTACCTGATCCAGCTCAAGCACGACCTGAAGGCGCTGGACGGCCCCACGGGTACCGACCACGACTTCACCGACCTGCACGCCTGGGCTGAGGTCTACATCCCCGGCGCCGGCTGGCTCGGGCTCGATCCCACCTCGGGCCTGTTCTGCGGAGAAGGGCACCTTCCGCTCGCGGCGACGCCGCACTACCGGTCCGCCGCGCCCATTTCGGGCATGGTCGGCTATGCCGAAGTGGAATTCGCGTTCCACATGGGCGTCACCCGCGTGGCCGAATCGCCGCGCGTCACGCTTCCGTTCTCCGACGAGAGCTGGCAGCGGCTCGCCGCGCTGGGCGACGTGGTCGACCGCGACCTCGTCGCCGGCGACGTTCGGCTCACCATGGGCGGCGAGCCCACCTTCGTCTCGATCGACGACTACGAAGCCGCCGAGTGGAACACCGAGGCGGTGGGTCCCACCAAGCGGCAGCGGGCGGACGATCTCGTCCGCCGCCTCCGGGATCGCTTCGCGCCGGGCGGCTTCCTGCATCACGGCCAGGGCAAGTGGTACCCGGGCGAGTCGCTGCCGCGCTGGACGTTCTCGCTCTACTGGCGCCGCGACGGCCAGCCGGTGTGGCGCGACGTTTCGCTGCTCGCGGTCGAGGCTCCGCCCGAACCGCCGGCCAGCGGCGCGATCGAGTCCGTCGCGCGGTCCGTCGCGGTGCGCCTCGGCCTGCCCGGCGAGTTCGCGGTTCCCGCCTTCGAGGATCCGGCCCACTGGATCCTGAAGGAGGCCGAACTGCCGGTGAACGTCGATCCGCTGGATTCGAAGCTGGAGGACGCCGAGGCGCGCGCGCGCATGTCGCGCGTGTTCGAACGCGGGCTCCGCGAGCCGGTCGGCATGGTCCTGCCGATCCAGCGCTGGAACGCGCCGGCGCAGCAGGACAAGCGATGGATCAGCGAGCGCTGGGCGCTGCGGCGGGGCCGGCTCTTCCTGGTGCCGGGCGACTCGCCGGTCGGGTTCCGCCTGCCGCTCGGCGCCCTGCCGCACGTTCCGGCAGCTTCCTATCCCTACATCGTGCCGGCCGACCCGTCTGAGCCGCACGACGCGCTGCCTTCCGCCGACCAGCTCGCGCAACGGGTGCAGCGCGCGGACGGCAGCGGCGGCCGCGACGAGGGCGGTCGGCAGGACGTCGTCGAGCAGTTCGAGGGTGCGCTCGGCATGGTACGCACCGCCATCGCCTTCGAGGTCCGGGACGGAATCCTCTACGTGTTCATGCCGCCGGTCGTCGCGCTCGAGGACTATCTCGAGCTGGTCGCGGCCGTGGAGGAGGCGGCGCGCGACTCGGCTCTGCCGGTGCGGCTGGAAGGCTATCCGCCGCCGCAGGATGCGCGCCTTGCGGTCCTCAAGGTCACGCCGGACCCCGGCGTCATCGAGGTGAACGTCCAGCCTGCCTCGTCATGGCGCGAGGCGGTCGACATCACGCAGGGCGTGTACGAGGAGGCGCGGCTGGCGCGGCTCGGGACGGACAAGTTCCTCATCGACGGCCGCCACTGCGGCACCGGCGGCGGAAATCACGTCGTGCTCGGCGGCGCGACGCCCGGCGACAGCCCCTTCCTGCGCCGTCCGGACCTGCTGAAGAGCCTGGTTCTCTACTGGCAGCGGCACCCCTCCCTGTCCTACCTGTTCTCCGGGCTCTTCATCGGCCCCACCAGCCAGGCGCCGCGCATCGACGAGGCGCGGCACGACAGCCTCTACGAGCTCGAGATCGCCATGGCGATGGTCGAGGGACCGGGCGGCGCGCAGACGCCGCCATGGCTGGTCGACAGGCTTTTCCGCAACCTTCTCGTGGACGTCACCGGCAACACTCACCGCTCCGAGATCTGCATCGACAAGCTGTTCTCGCCGGACGGGCCGACCGGCCGTCTCGGCCTCGTCGAGTTCCGCTCCTTCGAGATGCCGCCGGACGCGCGCATGAGCCTCGCGCAGCAACTGCTCCTGCGCGCGCTCGTGGCGTGGTTCTGGCGCGAGCCGCAGCACGGCGCGCTGGTGCGCTGGGGCACGGCGCTGCACGACCGCTTCATGCTGCCGCACTTCGTCTGGGAGGACTTCCTGTCCGTCCTCGACGACCTGCGCCGCGAGGGCTACGACATCGAGCCGCTCTGGTTCGAGGCGCAGCGCGAGTTCCGCTTCCCGTTCTGCGGGGCGGTTGACGTCGCCGGCGCCGACATGGAGATCCGGCAGGCGCTGGAGCCGTGGCATGTGCTCGGCGAAACGGGCGCCATCGGCGGCACGGTGCGCTATGTCGACTCTTCGGTCGAGCGCCTGCAGGTGAAGCTCGAGGGGTTCAACCCCGCCCGCCATGTCGTCGCCTGCAACGGTCGGCGTGTGCCGATGACGCAGACCGGCCGCCCCGGCGAGGCGGTGGCCGGGGTGCGCTACAAGGCCTGGCAGCCGGCCTCCGGCCTGCACCCGACCATCCCGGTGCACGCGCCCCTGACGTTCGACCTCATCGACACCTGGACCGGGCGCTCGGTCGGCGGCTGCGTCTACAACGTGGCCCACCCCGGCGGTCGCAACTACGACACCTTTCCGGTCAACGCCTACGAGGCCGAGGCGCGGCGGCTGGCGCGGTTCCAGGCCTTCGGCCACACGCCGGGACGAGGCGCGACGCCGGCGCAGGAGACGTCCGTCGAATTCCCGCTCACGCTCGACCTGCGCCGACCTCCGGGCACGGGACGGGTCTGAGATGCGCAACGCGGCGTCGCAGCCCGACCCGGTCGCGCAGGCGCGCCTGCACGCGCTCGTGGACGGCTACCGGCCGCTCGCCGGGACGCGCGACGAGATGGTCGACGCCTCCGGGCGGCCGAGGCGGCACTGGGAGCCTGTGCTCGCCGCGCTGGCGGCCGGGCGGCGCAGCGAGATCGACGCCGCCTTCGCGATCGCCGACCGCCACCAGCAGGACAGCGGCGTCTATTACCGGGTGTACGACCACGGCGAGAGCAAGGAGCGCGCGTGGCCGCTGAGCCACCTCCCCCTGGTCATTCCGGAGAACGAGTGGGCCGCCATCGGCGCCGGCCTCATCCAGCGCGCCGCGCTGCTGGACACGATCCTGACCGACATCTACGGCGAGGCGACGCTGGTGCGCGACGGCGCGCTTCCGGCCGCCGTCATTGCCGGCAGCCCGGACTTCCTGCGCCCTGTCGTCGGCGTCGTGCCGCGCGGCGGGCGGATGCTGCAGGTCTACGCCGCCGACCTCGGCCGCGGACCCGACGGCCGCTGGTGGGTGCTCGGCGACCGCGCGCAGGCCCCTTCCGGCATGGGCTACGCGCTGGAGAACCGGATCGCGCTGTCGCGCGCGCTGCCCGAGTTGTACGGACGCATGAACGTGCTGCGGCTCGCGCCTTTCTTCCAGGCGTGGCGGGGCGCGCTGGCGGCGCAGGCGGATCGCGCCAACTCGCGCATCGCGCTGCTGTCGCCGGGGCCGCTGAACGAAACCTATTTCGAGCACGCCTATCTGTCGCGCTACCTCGGGTTCCTGCTCGTCGAGGGCGGCGACCTGACGGTCCGGGACGGCGCCGTCTACGTCCGCACCATCGGCGGCCTCAAGCGGGTCGATGTCGTCGTGCGCCGCCTCGACAGCGAATTTGCGGATCCCGTCGAACTCGAACCCTCGTCGCAGATCGGCGTGCCCGGCCTCGTCCAGGCCGTTCGCGCGCAGTCAGTCGCGCTCGCCAATGCGTTGGGCGCGGGCGTGCTGGAGAGCCGCGCGCTGCTGGGCTTCCTGCCTGCGCTCAGTCGCAGGCTGACGGGCGAGGACCTGCTGCTGCCGAACGTCGGAACGTGGTGGTGCGGCCAGCAGGCGGAGCGCGAGCATGTCGCCGACGCACTCGACCGACTCGCCCTCGCGCCGGCCTTCAGCCGCGTCGAGGGCTGGCCGTTCGGGCCGGTCCCCGTGGCAGGGGCCGGGCTGGATTCGCGCCAGCGCGCGGCGGCGCTGGACTTCCTGGAATCCTCCGGCCGCGGCGTCGTCGGGCAGGACATTGTCCGCCTGTCGACCATGCCGGTCTGGCGTGAAGGCCGGCTGGAGCCGCGGCCCTTCACGCTGCGGGCCTATGTCGTCGCGACGCCGGACGGGTGGGAGGTGCTTCCCGGCGGGTTCTGCCGGGTGGCCGAGTCGCAGGATCCCCGCGCGCTCTCCATGCAACTCGGCGGCCGGTCCGCGGATGTCTGGATCACCTCCGAGAGGCCCGTCGACCTGTCGGTCACGCTGCTGCCGCAGCCCGGCGCGCCGGTGGTGCGTCGCGTCA
This sequence comes from Hyphomicrobiales bacterium, assembly GCA_027489275.1. Taxonomy (GTDB): domain Bacteria; phylum Pseudomonadota; class Alphaproteobacteria; order Rhizobiales; family Beijerinckiaceae; genus Alsobacter. Next base: position 12,515 of record JAIYAB010000142.1, on the reverse strand, counting down.
TCGGCTACCTGCCCAGCCGAGCGGCGGAGAACCTGTTCTGGCTCGGCCGCTATCTCGAGCGCGCGGAAGCGACGCTGCGGGTGGTGCGCTGCCTCGCCGGCCTCAGCGTCGAGAACTCCGAGACGAACGGCCCGGCGCGGGAGGCCCTGTTCCGGCTTCTCGATCTGCTCGGCGCGTGGGGTGCAGCGCCCGTCCCGACCCCGCTGCTGCGCGGCACGACGACGGCCGCCATCGAGGCGTCTCTGTTCGGCGCGGGCCAGCCCGGATCGGTGCGCCGGCTGCTCGAGGAGGTGCGCCGCACGGCCTCGGTCATCCGCGACCGGCTCTCGCCGGATGCGGTGCGCGCGCTGGCGGCGCTGGCCAACCCGTTCGACCATCCGGCCGACCACCAGCGCGGCCCCGGCGCGTCGCTGGAGATGGCGGAGCATGCGCTGCGCATCATCGCCGCCTTTTCGGGTCTCGCGCAGGAGAACATGAACCGGCTCTCGGGCTGGCGTTTCCTCGAGATCGGCCGGCGGATCGAGCGGGGCGTCCTCACCGGCCGCTTCGTCCGCCGCCTCGCCGACAGGGACGCGCCGCCCTCATGCCTCGACGCCCTTCTCGAACTCACCGACAGCCAGATCACCTACCGCGCGCGCTACCTCATGGGCGCGCAGCGCCTGCCGGTCGTCGATCTGGTGGCATTGGACGACGGCAATCCTCGCTCGATCGCCTTCCAGGTGGCGCGGCTCCGAGATCACCTCGCCGGGCTTTCGGACCTTCCGAACCACGCGGAACTCGACGTGCCGCAGAAGATCGTGCTTCAGCTCAGCACGGCCCTGAAGGTCATCGACATTTCCGACGTGGAGACGGAAACGGTGCTGTCGGTCGAGAACCGCCTGATGGACCTCTCCAACGAGATCACGCAGCGCTTCTTCACGCAGGCCGGCGTAGCGGCGGACGGCGCGGAGGACGCGTCGTGATCTACGAGATCGACCACGTCACCACCTACGACTATGCCGGTCGCGTCGGCTCGTCACGCTGCCTGCTCCATCTCGAGCCGCGCAACGATGCGCGGCAGACCGTCCTTGCCTCGTCGGTGGAGGTGGATCCCGCTCCGGTCGAGATGATCGTCGGGCACGATTTCTTCGGCAACGCGATGCGGATCGTGCGGCTGGCCGAACTCCATGCCCGGCTCGACATCCGTGCGCGGTCGCGCGTGGCCGTCGCGCCCGCGGGCCCGTCGGCGCCGGCGACGACGTGGGAGCACGTGCGCGACGAGGCGGCCGTCATCGCCAACCTCGGGCCGGACAGTCCGGTCCACCACATCTTTCCCAGCCGCTATGCGCCGCTGCTGCCCGCCGCGACGGACATCGCCCGCGCGTCCTTTCCGCCCGGCCGATCCGCGGCCGAAGGCGCCCGCGACCTGGCGATCCGCATCCACGGCGGGTTCGCCTATGATCCCGACGCAACCGAGGTCTCGACTCCGCTGCGCGAGGTTCTCGCCAGCCGGCGCGGCGTCTGCCAGGACTTCGCGCACCTCATGATTTCCGGGCTTCGCGGCCTCGGGATTCCGGCGGCCTATGTCAGCGGCTATTTGCGCACGCGCCCGCCGCCCGGCCGTGAGCGCCTCGTCGGCGCGGATGCGACGCATGCCTGGGTCGCCGTCTGGTGCGGTCGCGACGGGGGCTGGATCGGGTTCGACCCGACCAACGCCATCGCGGCGGGAGAAGACCACGTGATCCTGGCGCGCGGTCGCGACTATGGCGACGTGTCGCCCGTCTCCGGCGTCGTGCTCGCCTCTTCGGGCCAGCGGCTCAGCGTTTCGGTGGACGTCCGGCCGGTCGAGGAGCCGTCGCCTCAGGCATTGGCCGGCTGATCGACGGCGCCGGCCGCCGGCGGGCCCTGCAGGATGATCTGCGACTTCGTATCCGCGAAGCGGATGCCATTCTCCCGCAGCGCGGCCTCGATGCGCTTGTAGGCGGCAGCCCGCACCTCGAACTGCTTGCCCGGCGGCGTCTGCACCTTGCAACGGAACACCTTCACCCCCGGCTCGATCCGGTAGAGCTTGGTCTTCAGCGGCGCGACGATGAGCGGCGCGATCTCCGGGTCCTCCATCATCTTCTCGCCGATCTTCTTGATCAGCTTGCGGATGAACTCGCTGTCGACGTCCGGCGGCAGCGGGATCTCGAACTTGTCGATCACCCAGTCGCGCGAATTGTTGCGCACCGAGCCGAGCGCGCCGTAGGGCACGAAGTGAAGCGGGCCGTTCTGGTGGCGCAGCGCGACAGTGCGCAGGGTGATGCGCTCCACCGTTCCCTTGGCGTTGCCGCCCTCGATGTAGTCGCCGATCCGGAACACGTCCTCGGCGAGGTAGAACACGCCCGACAGCACGTCGCGCACCAGCGTCTGCGCGCCGAAGCCGATGGCGATGCCGACGACGCCGGCTCCGGCGAGCAGCGGGGTCACGGCGATGCCGAACACCGACAGCAGCGAGAACGTCACGACGCAGAGCACCGCGACGCCGAGCGCCTTCCGGGCGAGGGGCAGCAAGGTCAGCAATCGGGCGTTTGCGCCCGTCTCCGGGTCGCCGTGCCCGGTGGCGGCGATGCGGCTCAACTGCGCGTCGATCCAACCCTTGGCGCCGGACCAGACGAGATCGGCGACCAGCAGCAGTGCGACGGCGCCGAGGACCTGGGACATCAGCCGCCCTGACGGCGTCTCCGCCGCCGTCATCGCGAGGATCGGGATGTCCCACACGATGACGCAGGCGATTCCCCCCGCCAGCGCCACGAGCAGGCGCACGATCCGAAGGCTGAGATCCGCAAGCAGGGCCTCGATGCCGGGATCCTGCGGGGCGACCTCCGCGGCCTCGGCCGGATCGCGGCTGGCCCGGTCCGAGCGCCACGCGGCCCAGAAGGCCAGGACGGCACGGCGGGACGCGGCTTCCGCCACGAGCGTCGCGCTCACGATGACGACAGTCAGCGTCCAGCGCGGCGCGCCGCCCAGCCACATCAGCCCCACGAGCGTGCACCACAGCCCTGCCGCGAGGGGTCTCGGCAGCAGCCGCAGGCGCCTGCGCTGCGGCCCGGAGAGCCTGCCACGAGGCCGCCGCCGATCGAGAAATGCGATGGCTGCGACCAGCAGGACGGCGACGAGAACGGCCGTCCCCGTCTCGATTGCTCCCGCGAGGCGAGGCGCCCGCGCGCCGATGACCTCCGGAATGGCCATGCCCGCAACGATCGCCGCCGAGACGAGGGTCACCACGGGCACAGTCCGTTCGGCCTCCCGCGTCGGGATACGGATCAGCCGCTGCCGCGGCGCCTGCGGCGACACGAGGGCCCCCGCAACCGCACCCGCCAGGCGGCCTGCGGCGACCACGGCAACGGCGGCGATGACGAGATCCTGCACCGCCGGCGGCAACGCGAACAGTGCCGAGACGGCGAGGGCCGCCGTCGACGAGAGCAGGATTGCCGAGATGTCCGTGCCCGCCCGCCGCAGGGCGATGCGCCATGCGTCGATGCGTTTGCGCGGCTCGCCCGCGAGCAGCCAGCGATAGCCCGGAGCCGCGTAGGTCCAGAACAGCCATTCGAGGCCGGCGGCGACGACGAAGACAACGAGGAGGTAGGCGAAGACGCGCAGGCCCGGCTCCGACTGCAGGGCCGCGCCCGTTTCGATCCAGAGGCGATGCGCCTCGGACGGCGCGCCGCGCATATCCGCAAGCGCGGAGGCCACACCCGCCTGGACCCGGCCGAGGAACGCCGACAGGATCATGCGCGCGCCTCCGCTGCCACTTTCCCCGGTTCGTTGGTCTGCTCCGACGCGGAGTCGACCGAGCCGTCCTGCGCGCTCGCCAGCCAATCCTGCGGCCGTCGCGCGGCCGAAGCATCGGCGTCCGGCGGGAGCAGCCGCTCCACGAAGAGTCCGTCGTCGAGGACCCGGGCGCGACAGGCGAGGCGAACGGTCTTCTCTCCGGGGCCTGCCCCCAGCGTCCACCGCTCCACCTCGTCCATGGGCGTCAGGGCCCCGGCGCCGGCGATCACGCGGACCCGGCACGTCCCACAGCGGCCGCGTCCGGAGCAGACACTTGCGTGCGGGACATTCGACAGCCGGCTGACGTCGAGGATCGAGAGGCCCTGCCGTGCACGGCCGACGACGCCGTCGCCATAGGCCACGGAGACGAGCGCATTGCGGTTGGCGAAGAGGCGCAGCGCGAGCACCGCGAGTACGGTCCCGACGGCAACGATGTAGACCGTCGAGACGGCGTCCCGGATCGGCATGAGGTCGGGCTGGATCGATTGGAGCCTGTCCCAGCGTCGGGCGACTTCCGCGGCGAAGGCAGGATCCGTCTCCAGCAGGGCGAGCACGGCCTTGCCGGCCTCGACGAAGCCGAGCAACGACAGGATGGGAACGGCGAACAGCAGCGGCGTCACGAACCCGCCGGCCCGCGGCCACCAGCTCTTCAGCGACATCCAGCCATGAAGGCCGATGCTGGCATGGGTCCAGATGATCACGACCACGGTGAGTTGCTGGATCGCATAGGCCGGCGCCCTCTGCCAGTAGAAGGCGAGCAGGGTGCGAAAGCCGATGTCGAGGTCCGGCGCGAAGATCCGCGCGACGCCCACGGTGAGGATGTGCGGCGTCAGCAGCGGGACGATGGCGAGGCCGAGCGCAATCTGTACGGCGTCGCTCCGCCGCAGCGCGGCGCTGCGGCGTACCGCGATCGCGTGCAGTCCGAGCACGAGGTGGACGAAGGCCGCCAGAATGAGCAGCGGCCCTCCCACCGGGTTGGCCCATGGCCCCATCAGCACGAACGCCGCCGTCGAGAGCGCGTCCAGCGAGATCAGGCCGGCGGCGAGGCTCAGCAGATGCCCGGCGACGAAGGCCGACAGAAGAAGGCCGCTCAGCAGCCGCGCCGTTCTGATCACCAGTGCTGCCGACATCCGCATCCCGTCTCTTGCCGCGACACGATCACTGTGCACGGCCGCCCGGGCAAGTCGAGCCCTCCGGCGCAAGCTTCGCGTTGCGTCGCAGCAACGAAATGAGTTGCGTACCTCAGGCGCTGAGGTAGCCTTCCCGGCCATGTCAGGCTCCATCGCACGTGCCACGCTGGAAGACGTTGCCCGGGAGGCGGGTGTATCCCTCGCCACGGTCGACCGCGTCATCAACAGACGTCCGGGCGTGCGCGAGCGGACCGTCGCGCGCGTTGAAGCGGCCATCAACAAGCTGAGCTACCGGCCCGATCCCGCTGCAGCGCGGCTGGCGCGCAACCGCTCCTTCCGGTTCTGCTTCGTGTTGCCGACGGGCACCAACACCTTCATGGGCCAGTTGGCGGAACAGGTTCGCCAGACCGCGGAGTGGCTCGCCGTGCAGCGCGCCTTCGTCGAGGTTCTCCATGTCGACGTGTTCGTGCCGGACGAACTGGCCGCGACGCTGGAGCGCATCGGGCCCGGCTACGACGGTATCGCGACGATCGCGCTCGATCACCCGCGCGTGCGTGCCGCCATCGACGACGTGGTCTCCCAGGGGACCGTGGTCGTGACGCTCGTCTCGGACGCCCCGACATCGAGCCGGCTGCACTATGTCGGGATCGACAACACCGCCGCCGGCCGTACCGCCGGCTCACTGATGGGCCGGTTTCTCGGAGGGCGCGCGGGCAAGGTGGCCGTCATCGCCGGCTCCCTCTCGCTGCGCGACCACGCCGAACGTCATTTCGGCTTCACCCAGGTGCTCTCGACCGAGTATCCCGCCCTCTCCGTCCTGCCGGCCCGCGAGGGACGCGACGACAGCGACCGCACGCGCGAGCTCACGCGGGCGCTGTTGGCGGAGCATCCCGACCTCGTCGGCGTCTACACGGTCGGCGCCGGCAACCGGGGCATCGGCGCAGCGCTCGAGGCGGACGGGCGCGGGGCCGAGGTCGTGTGGATCGGCCACGAACTCACGCCGCACACCCGCCGCTTCCTGGTGCGCGGCGTCATGGCGGCGGCGATCAACCAGGATGCCGGCCACGAGGCCCGCTCCGCGGCCCGCATCCTGCTCGCCCACTGCTCCGGGGAGCCGCTCATGCCGGACCAGGAGCGCATCCGCATCGACATCTTCATCCGCGACAACCTGCCCTGACGCGCCGGATCGGGCGTGCTGCGGCGGGACGACGAGACAAGCCAAGGGAGGCAACGACGTGGCAAGCACAGTAAAGGGACCGGCGATCTTCCTCGCCCAGTTCGCGGGCGATGCGAAGCCGTTCAACTCATGGGACTCGATCTGCAAATGGGCCGGCAGCCTCGGCTATCGGGGTGTTCAGGTGCCGACGTGGGATGCCCGGCTCTTCGACCTCGCCAAGGCGGCGTCCTCGAAGGCCTATTGCGACCAGATCGCCGGCGTCGCCAGGAAGCACGGCGTGGTCATCACGGAGCTGTCGACGCATCTGCAGGGCCAGCTCGTCGCCGTGAACCCGGCCTATGACGAGGCCTTCGATGCCTTCGCGCCGCCGCAAGTGAAGGGCAAGCCAAAGGCGCGGCAGGCCTGGGCCGTCGAGCAGCTCATGCTTGCCGCGAAGGCCTCGCAGAATCTCGGCCTCGCCGCCACCGTCACGTTCCCGGGCGCGCTGGCATGGCCTTACGTCTATCCCTGGCCGCAGCGGCCGGAGGGCCTCATCGACACCGCCTTCGAGGAGCTGGCCAAGCGCTGGAAGCCGATCCTCAACGCCTATGACGAAGCGGGCGTCGATGTCTGTTACGAGATCCATCCGGGCGAGGACGTCTTCGACGGCGCGACCTTCGAGATGTTCCTCGCCAAGCTCAAGAACCACCCGCGCTGCTGCATCAACTACGATCCCTCGCACTTCGTGCTGCAGCAGCTCGACTACCTCGCCTTCATCGGCATCTACCACGAGCGCATCAAGGCCTTCCACGTGAAGGACGCGGAGTTCAACCCGGACGGACGACAGGGCGTCTACTCGGGCTACCAGCCGTGGGTCGACCGCGCCGGCCGCTTCCGGTCGCTGGGCGATGGCCAGGTCGACTTCGCCGCGATCTTCTCGAAAATGGCGCAGTACGGCTACGACAGCTGGGCCGTGCTGGAATGGGAGTGCTGCCTGAAGCATCCCGAGGACGGCGCGCGCGAAGGCGCGCAGTTCATCGCCGACCATATCATCCGCGTCACCGAGAAGGCGTTCGACGACTTCGCCGGCGGCAGCGTCGACAAGAAGCAGCTCAAGCGGTTCCTGGGAATCCGCTGACAGCACGGGACAGGGGGAGGGCACGTCGCATGGCCATCGAAGGCAAGGACGACGGCGGCGCCGGCGGGCGCATCAGGCTCGGCATGGTGGGCGGCGGGGAGGGCGCGTTCATCGGCGCCGTCCACCGCCTCGCCGCGCGGATGGACGACCACTACACGTTCGTGGCGGGCGCGCTGTCGGCGACGCCGGAGAAGGCGCTTCGCTCCGGCGCAGCGCTGGGGCTGGATCCCAGGCGCACCTACGGCTCGTTCGAGGAGATGGCCTCGCGTGAGCGGCGGTTGAAGGACGGCATCGAGGCCGTTGCCATCGTCACGCCCAACCACATGCACGCCCCGGCGTCGGCGGCCTTCCTCAAGGCCGGCATCCACGTCATCTGCGACAAGCCGCTGACGACGACGCTGAAGGAGGCGAACAAGCTCCGGGCGCTGGCGCAGAAGTCGGGCCTCGTCTTCTGCGTCACGCACAACTACACCGGCTTCCCGCTCATCCGGCAGGCACGCGAGATGGTGCGCTCCGGCGAACTGGGCGAGATCCGGGTCGTGCAGGTCGAGTACCCGCAGGACTGGCTCACCGAGCCACTCGAGCAGACCGGCCAGAAGCAGGCCGACTGGCGCACCGACCCGGCCCGGTCGGGCGCAGGCGGCTGTGTCGGCGATATCGGCACGCACGCCTACAACCTGGCCGAATTCGTCACGGGCCTCGACGTGACGGAGATCTGCGCGGAACTCACCACCTTCGTGAACGGGCGCAGGCTCGACGACAACGTGCAGATCATGCTGCGCTACGCCAACGGCGCGCGCGGCGCGCTGTGGGCGAGCCAGGTGGCGCCGGGCAACGAGAACGGACTGCAACTGCGCGTCTATGGCACCAAGGGCGGCTTCCACTGGCGGCAGGACAATCCGAACTACCTCTTCTACACCCCCTTCGGAAAGCCGACCCAGATCCTGACCCGCGGCGGGGCCGGGGCCACCGCCGTGGCGGGCCGCGTCACCCGCATTCCGTCCGGTCATCCGGAGGGCTACCTCGAGGCGTTCGCCACGATCTACACCGAGGCCGCCGCCGCCATCCGCGCCGCGCGCGACGGGACGCGGCTCGATCCGGCGGTGACTTTCCCGACCATCGACGACGGCGTGAAGGGCGTCGCCTTCATCGAGGCGGCGGTCAGATCGTCCGCCAAGGGCGGAGCCTGGACGAAGCTGTAGGGCCATCCGGCAACCCAACGCGGGCCGAGCATCCGGGCGGCCCGTTCGCGGCCGTTACATGCCGCTGGCCGGGCCGTTGACGGCTCCCGGCCGGCCCGGTCGGAGTCCCGTTTGTTTAGTTGACTTGTTTAGTAACGCGTGTTCCACTGAACAAAGAGCGATGGACGCCGAGACGTCCGCGCCAGAGGAAACGCCGAGCCACAACAACCGGCCGGACAATTCGAAAACTGTGTGCGCCCGCCGCGATGCGGGGCCTCCTGACGTGCCCGAGATCCAGCCGGTCCGCACGACCGCGCTGGTCGCTGCCGGAGCATGACGTCGCCGGGCGCAGTCCGCCGGGCGCCGTGCCATGCGCCGAACCGATTGTTCGAGCTCAACCGTTCCAGGGAGAACGACCCCAATGAAAAAGCTGATTGCAGGTGCGGGAGCCGTCGCGGCGGCGTTGTTGGCCACGCCGGCCACGACACCGGCCATGGCACAGGGCAAGACGATCACGCTGTGCTGGGCCGCATGGGACCCGGCGAACGCGCTCGTCGAACTGTCCAAGGATTTCACCGCGAAGTCCGGCGTGAACATGAAGTTCGAGTTCGTGCCGTGGCCGAACTTCGCCGACCGCATGCTCAACGAGCTGAACTCGAAGGGCAAGCTGTGCGACCTGATCATCGGCGACTCGCAGTGGATCGGCGGCTCCGCCGAGAACGGCCACTACGTCAAGCTGAACGAGTTCTTCGACAAGAACGGCATCAAGATGTCCGACTTCATGTCGGCCACGGTGACCGGCTACTCGGAGTGGCCGAAGGGCACGCCGAACTACTGGGCGCTGCCGGCCATGGGCGACGCGCTCGGCTGGACCTACCGCAAGGACTGGTTCGCCCGTCCCGACCTGCAGGCCGCATTCAAGGCCAAGTACAACCGTGACCTCGCCGCGCCGAAGACGCAGAGCGAGCTCAAGGACATCGCGGAATTCTTCCAGGGCCGCGAGATCGACGGAAAGAAGGTCTACGGCGCCGCCATCTTCACAGAGCGCGGTTCCGAGGGCATCACGATGGGCGTCAACAACGCGCTCTATCCCTTCGGCTTCGAGTACCAGGACCCGAAGAAGCCCTACGCCATGGACGGGTTCGTGAACTCGGCCGACGCCATCAAGGGGCTGGAGTTCTACAAGGCCCTGTACAAGTGCTGCACCCCGCCCGGCTACACCGACGCCTACATGCAGGAGGGCCTCGACGCCTTCAAGTCGGGCCAGGTGGCCATGCAGATGAACTGGTTCGCCTTCTTCCCCGGCCTCGCGAAGGACGAGAAGGTCGGCGGCGACAGGATCGGCTTCTTCGTCAATCCCGGCGAGAAGACCAAGGGCTCGCAGCTCGGCGGCCAGGGCCTCTCGGTCGTCGCCTACTCGAACAACAAGAACGAGGCGCTCGAGTACATCAAGTGGTTCGCCCAGCCGGACGTCCAGAAGAAGTGGTGGTCGCTCGGCGGCTACTCGGCGGCGAAGTCCGTGCTCGAGGACCCGAACTTCCCGAAGACGGCGCCGTTCGCCGGCGACTTCCTCGTGGCCATGGGTCAGGTGAAGGACTTCTGGGCCGAGCCGTCCTACGCGCAGCTCCTGCTCGCCATGCAGAAGCGGGTTCATGACTACGTCGTCGCGGACAGGGGCACGGCCAAGGAGGCGCTCGACGCCCTGATCGCCGACTGGAAGAAGGTGTTCAAGGACGACGGCAAGCTCTGACGCTGCTCGCGGCCGGCGCCCTTCGCGCCGGCCGCACACGCCCATCCGCCAAGCGGCGCGCCGCGCGGGCCGCGGCACGCCGGGCCCTCACCGAACCCAACCGAGAACCGATCCACCGGCGCTGGCGATGAACGGCACGCTCCCTCCCAAGTCGCTTGCTGAACGGGCCGCCCTGGCGACCCCGCCCACCGTGGCGATGCGCGTGCGCGGCCTGTCCGACCGGGCCGTCGCCTGGATCTTCATCGCGCCGACGATCGTCCTCCTGCTGGCGATCAACATCTTCCCGCTGATCTGGACGATCCAGCTCTCCTTCACGAACTACCGCGCCAACCGGCCCAACGCGCCCGTCCGCAACGTCGGCATCGACAACTACCACTCGATCCTGACCGACCCGGACATCTGGGCGGCGATGCAGGCGACGGCGCACTTCGTGTTCTGGACGATCGTGCTGCAGACGGTGATCGGCTTCACGCTGGCCTGGCTCATCGACCGCAAGTTCCGCGGCCACGGCTTCTGGACGACCATCATCCTCATCCCGATGATGCTGTCGCCGGCGGTGGTGGGCAACTTCTGGCGCTTCCTCTACCAGCCGCAGATCGGCGGCTTCAATTATTTCGTCTCGTTCTTCACGGGCCTGCCGCCCTCCTCCTTCGAGATGATCGGCTCGGTGAAGCTCGCGCCCTGGGCGATCGTCGTCGTCGATACATGGATGTGGACCCCGTACGTCATGCTGATCTGCCTGGCGGGGCTGCGCTCGATCCCCGACTACATCTACGAGGCGGCGGAGGTGGATCGCGCCTCGCCGTTGCGGCAGTTCTGGTCGATCACGCTGCCGATGGCGCTGCCCTTCATCATGCTCGCGGTGCTTTTCCGCGGCATCGAGAACTTCAAGATGTTCGACATGGTCAACCTGCTCACCTCGGGCGGGCCGGGTTCGACCACGGAGGTCGCGTCGATCACCCTGAAGCGGGAGGCCTTCGAGAAGTGGCGGACGGGCTTCTCCTCCGCCTTCGCCATCATCCTCTTCGTCACCGTCTTCGGCCTCGCCAACATCTACGTGAAGGCGCTCAACCGGGTGAAGCAGCGATGACCGGCATCACCACCGCCCATTCCGTCGTCGAGCCGGGCGCGCGCTCCAGGCGCATCGCGGCCGCCGTCGTGGTCGTCTATGCCGTGCTGACCATGCTGCCGCTCGTCTGGATCTTCATGACGAGCCTGAAGACCCCGCCGGACTCGATCAGCTATCCGCCCAAGATCGTGTTCCAGCCGACGCTGGAAGGCTACTGCAACCTCTTCACGACGCGCTCGCGCCAGACCGCGGAGTACATCCGTTCGCTGCCGCCGCCCTCGGGTTTCTGCGAGCAGATCGCCCGGGACCGCAACATGGTGGTGGTGAGCGCGTCGAACTACGCGCCTCGCTTCGTGAACTCGCTGATCATCGCCTTCGGCTCGACCTTCTGCGCGGTCACGCTCGGCACGCTGGCGGCCTACGGCTTCTCCCGTTTCAAGGTGCCCCTCGCCGACGACCTGCTGTTCTTCATCCTGTCGACGCGGATGATGCCGCCGATCGCCGTGGCGATCCCGATCTATCTGATGTACCGCGAGCTCGGCCTGTCCGACACCAAGCTCGGCATGATCCTGCTCTACACGGCGGTGAACGTATCGCTGGCCGTCTGGCTGCTGAAGGGCTTCATCGACGAGATCCCCCGGGAATACGAGGAAGCCGCGATGATCGACGGCTACACGCGGCTGCAGTCCTTTCGCAAGGTCGTGCTGCCGCAGGCCGCCACGGGCATCGCCGCCACAGCGATCTTCTGCCTGATCTTCGCCTGGAACGAATATGCCTTCGCCGTGCTGCTGACCTCCGGCGATGCCCAGACGGCGCCGCCCTTCATCCCGATCATCATCGGCGAGGGCGGGCAGGACTGGCCGGCCGTGGCGGCGGGAACGACGTTGTTCCTCATCCCCATCCTCGTGTTCACGGTGCTGCTGCGAAAGCACCTGCTGCGCGGCATCACGTTCGGCGCGGTGCGCAAATGAGCATCGGCCCTGCAAACGAGACCGGGTCTTCCGGCCGCGGACGCCCGCGCTTCTTCCGGCGCGGTCCGTGGGAGGCCGTCGCGGTGGCGGTGATCGCGGCCGGCGTCCTCATGCTGCTGCAGCCCTTCTCGCTGGCGCTCTATAGCTACTCCTTCGTCACGACGCTGGCCGGGGTCGTGCTGTTCACCGTCGTCTCGAAGTTCCCGGAGTAGCGCGATGGCCGAGATCCGGGTCGCCGGCCTGCAGAAGCGCTTCGGCGATTTCGCCGCGGTGAAGGACTCCTCGTTCGTCGTCGAGGACGGCGAGTTCTTCTGCCTGCTCGGCCCCT
>JAIYAB010000359.1 GCA_027489275.1 Hyphomicrobiales bacterium | reverse complement strand
TCCGTGCGCAAGATCGAGTACGTCGAGGCCGCGCGCGCCTCGGGGGCCAACGGGTTCACCATCGTGCGCGTGCACGTGCTGGGCAACGTCATCGGACCGATCTTTGTCTATGCGACCGGCCTGATTTCCGTATCGCTGATCCTGGCCTCCGGGCTGTCGTTTCTCGGCCTTGGCGTGAAGCCGCCGGAGCCCGAATGGGGCCTGATGCTGAACACGCTGCGCAACGCCATCTACGTGCAGCCCTGGGTGGCCGCGCTGCCGGGGCTGATGATCTTCATCACCTCGGTCTCGTTCAACCTGCTATCGGACGGGCTGCGTTCGGCCATGGACATCAAGGCATGAGCGCGCCGGCAGCAACCACACCGAGGGCGGGAATCCAAATCGAACCGACCCTTTCGGTCGCGGGCCTCAAGAAACACTTCCCGCTGAAAGGCGGGCTGTTCGGCAAGAGCACCGGCACTGTCCGCGCCGTTGACGGTGTGACCTTCGATGTGGCGCAGGGCGACACGCTAGGCATCGTCGGCGAGAGCGGGTGCGGCAAGTCGACGACCGCGCGGCTGCTGGTCGACCTGATCCGGCCCGATGACGGCGCCATCCGGCTCGACGGGAAGCTCGTGGGCGGCGACCTGACGATTCGCGACCTGCGCCGGCAGGTGCAGATGGTGTTCCAGGACAGCTACGCCTCGCTCAATCCGCGGTTGACCATGGAGGAGGCGATCGCCTTCGGACCCAGGATCAACGGGATGCCGGAGACCAAGGCGACGCAGCTCGCCCATTCGCTGCTGAACCGTGTCGGCCTGGAGCCTCGCCGTTTCGCGGGGCGCTATCCGCACGAGCTGTCCGGCGGCCAGCGGCAGCGCGTGAACATTGCCCGGGCGCTCGCCTTTTCGCCGAAGGTTGTGATCCTCGACGAGGCCGTCTCCGCGCTGGACAAATCAGTCGAGGCGCAGGTGCTGAACCTGCTCACCGAGCTCAAGGCCGAGCTCGGGCTGACATACGTGTTCATCTCGCACGATCTCAACGTCGTGCGGTACATGAGCGACCGCGTGATGGTGATGTATCTCGGGCAGGTGGTCGAGATCGGGCCTGTCGATGCGATCTACGGGAGCCCGACGCACCCCTATACGCGGGCACTGCTGGCCGCGATGCCCTCCATGGACCCTGACAAAAGGACGATGGAGGCACCGCTCTCCGGCGATCCACCGAACCCGATAAACCCGCCGTCCGGCTGCCGCTTCCACACACGCTGCGCGCTGGCTGACGGCGTTTGCTCGGCCACCGAGCCGAGCCAGCAGATCCTGGCGACACGCGGCCATCTCGCCGCGTGCCACATCGCGATCCGCGGCTCGGGCCACCGTCTCGCGGAGGCGCGCGCATGAACACGCCGCTGGTGCAGGTGCGAGACCTGCGCGTGCGCTTCCACGGCACACGGACGGTGCATGCCGTGAACGGCGTGGACCTGACGCTCAAGGCCGGCGAGACGCTGGGCATTCTGGGCGAAAGCGGCTCGGGCAAGAGCGTGACGCTGAAGACGCTGCTGCGCCTGCTGCCCGAGAACCGCACCGAGATCACCGGCGACGTGCTCGTCAACGGGACGGACGTGCTGGGCCTTTCTGGGCGCGCGCTTGCCGACCACCGGGGCGGTGTCGTCTCGATGATCTTCCAGGATCCGATGCTGGCGCTGGACCCCGTCTACACGATCGGCGACCAGATCGCGGAGGCGGTGGTGCGGCACGAGGGCGCGTCGCGAGCGAGCGGGATGGAACGGGCGCTGGACATGCTCAAGCGCGTGCGCATCCCCTCCCCCGAGCGCCGCCTGAAGGCCTATCCGCACGAGATGTCGGGCGGCATGCGGCAGCGTGCGATGATCGCGCTGGCGCTGGCCTGCCGGCCGAAGCTTCTTCTCGCCGACGAGCCGACCACCGCGCTCGACGCGACGGTGCAGATCCAGATCCTGCTGCTGCTGCGCGAACTGCAGCAGGAGTTCGGCATGGGAATGATCTTCGTGACGCACGACATCGGCGTCGCGGTGGAGGTCTCCGACCGGGTCGCGGTGATGTATGCGGGCGAGTTCGTGGAGACGGGCACCGTGCGCGACGTGATCCGCCGGCCGCAGCATCCCTATACGCGCGGGCTGCTCGCCGCGAACCTGCACGGCGCGGTGAAGGGCGCGCGGCTCGACGCCATCCCGGGCGCGCCGCCGCCCCTCGACTCCACGCCGACGTGCTGCTCCTTTGCGCCGCGCTGCCTCGTCAAGGAGGCGCGCTGCGAGGCGGGGCTGCCGCCGCTCGTCGACCTCGCGCCTGAGCGGTCGGCCCGCTGCATCCACGCAACGGCCTGAACGGACCGGGGTTCGCTCAGAACTCCTCCCAGCCGCCGCCCGTCCCGGCTGCGCGGCGGGCAGGAACCGGACGCGGAGATGCCTTCGACCGGCCGCCGCTGAACGCATCCGCAGCCAGCTTGCGCAGCCGGTCCGGCTCGCTGGAGGCCTGGCGCGGCGCCGGGCGGGCGGTTGCCGTCATGGCCGGCTGGCCCTGGCCCTGCCGCGTCCGGAACGTCGCGACGAGGTCGT
>JAIYAB010000345.1 GCA_027489275.1 Hyphomicrobiales bacterium | reverse complement strand
TGACGCATGGCATATCCTCCGTGTTGAGCGACATGCGGGCGATCCGCCTCCCGGAGGCCGGATCGTGCCGACGCGCAGCCGTCATGGCCTGCGCTGACCCCGATGTGGGTGCCCTGTGATCGCCGTTCAAGAGGGGGCGGACAGGCCCCGCCGGTGGATCGCGATGAACGGCATCTGAACGCGCGGCTCCGTCGCCGTTCAGGTCGGCCATGCGAATACACCCGCATGATCGAGCACCCTCAGTCTCCGACATCCGGTTCCCCCGTCCTGCGCTGCCGCCCCGCCGTCTTTGCGGTTGCGCTGCTGCTGGCGGCCTTCGCCGTCGTCGGCCGGCCCGGCGCGCAGAGCGGCGCGCCGCGCGAGCCTCAGGCCGTTGCCGATGCGCTGCAGCGCCACGGCCTGCGCGATCCGGTGCGCCTGCAGCGCCGCGGCGGCGTCTGGGTCGCCGAGGTCGCGGCCATCGACGGCAGCCGCTATCGCGCCGTGGTCGACGCCGAGACGGGCGAACTGACGGGCCTGCGCGCTCTGCCGCCGGTCCCGCCCCGGTCGCAGGGTGATACGACGGCGATCCTCGCCGGCGATTGAGCGCTTGCCTCGGGAGCCCCGGCTGCGGCCTACTGCGGGTCGCGCCCCGGCGTGACTCGCCGCAGGATCGACCGCTCCCGATGGAACTCGCCTCGCTGCCCTACAGCCCCGTGCCGTCGCAGCCCGTCATCGCGCGGGTCGTCAGCGCGGGCGGTCTCGCCCTGCGCGTCGCCCGCTGGCGGCCCACCGCGCGCCGCACGCGCGGCACCGTGTGCCTGCTGCAGGGGCGTTCCGAGTTCATCGAGAAGTACTACGAGGTCATCGCGGAGCTGCGCCGACGGGGTTTCGCGGTGGTCGCCTTCGACTGGCGCGGCCAGGGCGGGTCGGACCGGCCGCTCGCCAATCCCCGCAAGGGCCATGTCGACGACTTCTCCGACTACGTCGCCGATCTTCGCGCCGTGGTCGAGCGCGTAGTCCGCGAATCGACTCCCGCGCCCCATTTCGCGCTCGCGCACTCCATGGGCGGTTGCATCCTGGTTCAGGCACTGCTCGAGGACCCCGGGCTGTTCTCCCGCGTCGTCATCACCTCGCCGATGTTCGGCATTGCCGGGCTAAGGCGCCCGCGCGGCGCGCGCCTGCTCGCCGCCACGCTCGACGTGTGCGGCTTCGGCGGCGCGTTCATCCCGGCCGGCGGCGAGACGTCGGTCGCGACCAAGCCGTTTGCCGGCAATCCGCTGACGAGCGATCCGGCCCGCTACGCCCGTGCGGGAGATTTCATCGCCGCCGCGCCCTGGCTCGGTCTCGGTGATCCGACGATCGGCTGGGTGCACGCCGCGTTCCGCGCGATGGATCTCTTCTCCGACCCCAACGTCCCGCTGCGTGTCGCCACGCCGATGTTGCTGGTCCTGCCGGCTGGCGACAGCGTGACGCTGACCCCGGTCGCCGAACGCTTCGCAGCGCGGCTGAAGGCCGGACGCGCCTTCGTCATCCCCGGCGCCGAGCACGAGTTGCTGATGGAGCGCGACGAGGTCCGCTCCCTGTTCTGGGCGGCCTTCGACGCCTTCGTTCCCGGCACGCCGCTCGAACGGCCCGGCGAGGAGGCTGTGAGCCGGCCCGGCAGCCAAGACGAGGAGCAGGCCGAAGCCGCCGCGTCCTGAGCGGCCGCCGGCTCAGCGGTTCAGCAGCGCCAGCGCCTCGGCGTGCACGCGGGGGTCGCCCGCCGCGAGGATGGACCCGCCTTCGGCGGCCGGGCCGCCCGTCCACGTCGTCACGACCCCGCCCGCGCCCTCGATGATGGGCACCAGGGCGACGATGTCGTAGGACTTGAGCCCCGTCTCGATCACGAGGTCCATGTGACCGGCGGCCAGCATGCAGTAGGCGTAGCAATCATAGCCGAAGCGGGCGAGCTTCGCGGCCCGCTCGACCCGCTCGTAGCCCTCCAGGTCCGCTCCGGCGAACATGCGCGGCGTGGTGGCCGAGATGGTCGCCTCGCTCAGGCTGGCGCAGGGGCGCGTGCGCATGGCCCGCGTCGCTCCGGCTGCGCCGCGCCAGGTCGCGCTGCCGCCGTCGCCGGAGAAGCGCTCGCCGGTGAAGGGCTGGTGCATCATGCCGAAGCAGGGCGAGCCGTTGCGCAGCAGGCCGATCAGCGTGCCCCACACCGGCAGTCCCGAGATGAAGGACCGCGTGCCGTCGATCGGGTCGAGCACCCAGACGAACTCCGCGCCGGTGCTCTCGTCGCCATACTCCTCGCCGACGATGCCGTGCGAGGGGAAGGTGCGCTTGATCATCTGGCGCATCACCGCCTCGCCGGCGCGGTCGGCCTCGGTGACCGGATCGAAGCCCGCGTCGCCCTTCGACTTGTCGGCGGCGGCGATGGCCGTCCGGAAGAAAGGGAGGATCGCCTTCCCCGACACGGAGGCGAGATCGTCCACGAAGGCCGCGAAGTCGACTGCCGTCATCGCCATTGTCCCCGGTCAAAGCCTGGACGCGTCCATAGAGCATTCCGGGGTAAAGCGAAACGGACGGAGCGGCGGCACCCTTGCGCCCTGCATCCCGCGCAACGCGAGCGTGGCAATGCTTGGCAGCCATGCTCTTGCCGCATGAAGGGGCCGGTTCCTGTGTGAACCGTTTGAAAACCTTGGCAAACGGGCGACCGGCGCGTGCGCCCGAATTAGGACAGCACTACTTGCCTTTTGTGCAGTGCAATGACATATTCATCGGGCGCGGTGATGCCTTCGCGTCCCGCGCATGCCCTCCTTGGGCGTTTCCTCCCTAGACTTGGGCCGCCGACGAAAGTCTGGCGGCCCCTTTATTTTTTGCGGCTGCTTCATCGGTCGGGGCAGGGCGATGCCGGCTATTCCGCCGCCAGCCGTCCGCCCCCCAGCTGGTCCGCCACCTCGGCCGCCAGCGCGTCCACCATCAGCATCAGGTCGGCCGCGACCCGGTCGAAGTTCGCCGTCTTCTGCAGGCGGCGCTCGTCCATGTAGAGGCCGCGATTGATCTCGATCTGGACGGCGTGACAGTCGGAGGCCGGATTGCCGTAGTGCTCGGTGATGAAGCCGCCGGCATAGGGCTTGTTGCGCGTCACCACATAGCCCCGGCTGCGCAGGGCGTGGTCAAGGATGTCGGCATAGATGCCGTTGGCGCTCGTTCCGTAGCGGTCGCCGATGACGAAGTCCGCGCGCGAACCTTCGTCACGCCCACCTTGCGACGAGGGCATGGAGTGGCAGTCGACCAGCACGGCCATCCCGAATCGACGCTGCGTCGCCTGCAGCATCCTCTGCAGGGCGCGGTGGTAGGGCTTGTAGAGGAGTTCGATACGCAGCAGCGCGTCCTCCACGGGCAGGCGTCGCGAGTAGATCTCCTGGGAATCGCCGACCACGCGGGCGATGGTGCCGAGCCCGCCCGCCACCCGCATCGAGCGCGTGTTGGCGAAGGGCGGCAAGCGCCCGTCGAACATGCGGGGATCCAGCTCGTAGGGTTCGCGGTTGACGTCGAGGAAGGCGCGGGGAAAGTGGGCCTTCATCAGCGGCGCGCCGCGATCGACGACGCCGGCGAACAGTTCGTCGACGAAACTGTCCTCCGATCGCCGGAGCGTCGTCGGGTCGAGGCGCGAGGCGTCGATGAAGGAGCGTGGATAGGTGCGGCCGGAATGCGGCGAATTGAACACGAGAGCCGTGCGCACGACATCCGGATCGACGATCTCGAAGGCTGGATCGAAGTCGCTGGCCGTGGGGGCTGGCATCGCCGGCGGGCACCTCTTGCGCATGAATGAGCCAGTGTGCCCTGCATGAGCCCCCCTGTCCACGCGTCACCGCTGGAGCGTCGCAGAGTCGCCGCACGCGTTAACGCTTTCACTGCTTTTTTACCCCGACATGTCCTAGTGCTGTCCGACAGCGGAGTTCCCCATGGTGCCTGAGACACTGCCCACCCCGCGCATCCTGCTCGCGGAAGACGACAACGACATGCGGCGCTTCCTCGTGAAGGCGCTGGAGAACGCCGGCTACCAGGTCGCGTCGTACGACAACGGCCTGTCCGCCTACCACCGCCTGCGGGAAGAACCGTTCGAACTCCTGCTCACGGACATCGTCATGCCGGAGATGGACGGGATCGAGCTGGCGCGCCGCGCCACCGAACTCGATCCGGACATCAAGGTGATGTTCATCACAGGCTTCGCCGCCGTGGCGCTCAACCCCGATTCGCAGGCGCCCAAGGAGGCAAAGGTGCTGTCGAAGCCTTTCCACCTGCGCGACCTCGTCGCGGAGGTCGAGAAACTCCTCGCCGCCTGATCCTCCCAACCGGCTTGCCATCCCCGGATCATGCCGGTATATCCGCCACACTTCGGTCCCGGCGACGGGGCTGAGGGCGCGTAGCTCAGCGGGAGAGCACTACGTTGACATCGTAGGGGTCACAGGTTCGATCCCTGTCGCGCCCACCATTTCGAGGCCCAGCGGACCAATGGTCGGCTGGGCCTTTTTCATGTCGGGTTCATGTTGCAAATGTTATCGGTTGAATAACACATGATGACGTGAGGCTTCGTTAGGATTAACATGAACTCGATCTTCACGACGGCAGAACAAAACACTCTCGCTAAGGGATCGCGGTCGGAGAATTTACAATCAGAAGTGTATATTTTCGCCTGGAAGTAGCATCGAGGCGTGCATGGGCGATGAGTAGACGGTTTGACGGTGCCGCGGCTCGGGCCGAGGACGTCCTGGGGCGAGACGTGCTTGATTTCAGATCTTCGACGCTGATCGAGAGCCTGGCCGACGCGGCGTCCGCGGCGGGCGCCGCGATCCTGCGGCACTACGGCGTTGCCAAGCCCGTGACGAAGCGCGACGGCAGTCCCGTCACCGTGGCCGACGAGGAGGCCGACGCGATCATCGCGGATGCTCTTGCCCGTCTCCTGCCCGGCGTTCCGGTGCTGTCGGAGGAGCGCGCCTCGGCCTTCGAGGCCACCGATTTCGACGCTTTCGTCCTCGTCGACCCGCTCGACGGCACCAAGGAATTCCTTGCGGGCAACGGCGATTTCACCGTCAATATCGCGATCGTCGTCAACGGCGCGCCCGTCACCGGGATCGTCTACGCGCCGACGCGGGCCGCCGTCTGGACCGGTGGGGCCGACGCCCAGGCCGCGACGCTGCAACCGGGCGCGGCGATGGCCGCTGCCGCCGACCGGCGGATCATCCGCGTGCGACGCCCCGCGCCCCATCCCGCAGCCGTCATGAGCAGGACCCATCCGGACGCGGACACGCAGGCGTTCCTCGCCCGGCTCGCGGTGTCGGACATCCGGTGCGCCGGATCGTCGCTGAAGTTCTGCATGATCGCGGAGGGCGAAGTGGACATCTATCCCCGCTTCGGCCCCACCATGGAGTGGGACACCGCCGCGGGCCACGCCATCGTGGTCGCGGCGGGGGGCGTCGTCCTCACGCCGGAGGGCGAGCCGTTCCTCTATGCCAAGTCCGAGCAGGGCTATCGCAACGGCCCCTTCGTCGCCGCCGCGACACGAGAGTTGATCATTCGCGCCGCGGCCTGAGGCCGGGCTTGATTTTCGGGCGCGGTGTTTCTACAAGTCGCGCCGAACGCCGGCATCTTCGTCGGCCGCACCGTTTTTCCGGAACCGAACCGATGAAGATCCGCAACTCCCTCAAGTCGCTGCGCGAACGTCACCGCGACAACCAGATCGTGCGCCGCAAGGGCCGCGTCTACATCATCAACAAGACGCAGAAGCGCTACAAGGCCCGCCAGGGCTGAGCTTTCCGCCGGCTTCGCGTGTCACGGGGCGCCGGTTCGGCGCCCTTTTGACGTTCGGGGGACGGCAGGCGCCGTCGCGTTCGCGGTCGCCGCTCCCGAAGCTGTGACCCGGGAGGCTTTTGACAGCCGGACCGTCTGCCCTACACTCGCAGGCATGATCCGGATCCTCATCCTCCTGTGCGCATTGTCTGCCGGCCTCGTCTTCGCGGCCGCCCCGTCGCAGGCCCTTGCCCAACAGCAGGGCGGCAAGAAGGCGCCGTCCACGGCGCCCGTGCGTCCCTCCTCGATCGACGAACTGTTCGAGCGTCTCCAGCGCGCGAAGACGGAGGAGGAGGCCAAGGGCATCGCGGACGCCATCCAGCGACGCTGGATGCGCTCGGGCAGCGACACCGCCGATCTCCTGATGGATCGCGCCCTCGACGCCTTGAAGGCCGGCGACCAGCCGCTCAGCATCGAACTCCTCGACCGCGTGGTCACGCTCCAGCCCGGCTGGGCCGAGGGCTGGAACAAACGCGCCACGGTGTTCTTCATGATGGGCGACAACACGCGCTCGATGGCCGACCTGCGCGAGACGCTGGCCCGCGAGCCGCGCCATTTCGGCGCGCTCGCCGGAATTGGCATGATCCTGCGCACCAACGGCGACGACAAGCGCGCCTACGACGCCTTCAAGCGCGCGCTGGCGATCAACCCGCACATGCCCGAAGTGAAGACCGCGGTCGAGCGCCTCGCGCCCGATTACGAAGGTCGCGACATCTGAACCCGCCCGCCGGGAGTACACGCCGGGACGGTTCGCGTGTTGCGAACCCGCCGTTCCGCCGGGCCCCATGCATCGCCAGTCCCACCGCACCCGCTTGCCTATGACCTGGCTTCTCGCCGTCGCCGGGCTCGTGCTGCTGCTCGCGGGCGCCGCGCAGGTGCTCGCGCTTCGCATCGAGCGCGCGCATCCGCCCAAAGGCCGGTTCGTGCCCGTCGAGGGCGGGCGCCTGCACGTCGTCGAGGGCGGGGCGCCGGTCACTGCCGGCGTACCCTCCGTCCTGCTCGTCCATGGCGCGTCGGGCAACTCGGCCGACATGATGCTGGCGTTCGCCGCCCGCCTCGGCGACCGTCACCACGTCGTCGCCGTCGACCGTCCGGGCCACGGCTGGAGCGACCGGCCCGGCGGGCGGGCCGACAGCGCTCCGGCCCGGCAGGCCGCCCTCATCCGCGAGGCGCTGGCGGGCATGGGGGTCGGCCGCGTCGTCGTCGTCGGTCATTCGCTTGCCGGCGTCGTCGCCACCCGCCTCGCGCTCGACCATCCCGATATGGTCGCCGGCCTCGTGCTCGTCTCGCCGGTCACGCATCCCTGGCCCGGCGGCGTCGCCTGGTACTACGACCTCGCCGCCACGCCCGTCGTGGGCCCGCTCTTCGCCCGCACCCTCGCCCCGCTCGCCGGGCGGTTGCTGATGGAGGGCGGCATCCGCGGCAGCTTCGCGCCCGAGACGCCTCCGCCCGACTACGCGAGCCGCAGCGCCACGGCGCTCGTCCTGCGTCCGCGCCAGTTCGAGGCCAACGCGCAGGACGTCGCCGACCTGCTCGTCCATGTCGAGGCGCAGGCCGGGGACTACGACCGCATCGCCGTGCCGACCGTCGTCATCCACGGCGAAAGCGACACCGTCACCTCCGCGACGATCCACTCGCGCGCCGTCACGGCGCAGATCGCGGGGTCGCGGCTGATCCTGCTGCCGGGGGCCGGGCACATGCCGCACCACGTGCACACCGAGACGGTCGCCGGCGCGATCGTCGAGATCGTCGAGCGCGTACGCCGTCTCGCGCAGGCCCGGTAGTCGCGCGCGGGCCCGGTCAGGTCTCAGGGCCGACAAAGGCGATGCGCACCATGTTCGTCGCGCCCGGCGTTCCGAACGGCACGCCGGCGACGATGATGATGCGCTGGCCGACCGAGGCGAAGCCCTCCAGCGCCGCGTTGCGACAGGCTCGCTCCGCCATGTCGTTGATATCGCGCGCGTCGTCGGTGACGAGCGCATGGATGCCCCACACCAGCGCCATGCGGCGCGCAGTGTCGATGTTGGGCGTCAGCGCCAGGATGGGCGGCTGCGGCCGCTCGCGGGCGATGCGCAGTCCGGTGGAGCCGGACGCGGTCCAGGCGACGATGGCCTTCAGGTCGAGCGTCTCGGCGACGTCGCGCGCGGCCACGGCGATGGCGTCCGCGCCAGTCGGCTCGGGGGCGGCGCGCTGCGCGGTGATGATCGCGCGGTAGACCTGGTCGCTCTCCACCTCCTCGGCGATGCGGTTCATCGTGGCGACGGCCTCGTAGGGGAACTGCCCCGAGGCCGATTCGGCCGACAGCATCACCGCGTCCGCGCCCTCGAATACCGCGGTCGCCACGTCCGACACCTCGGCGCGCGTCGGCACCGGCGAGGTGATCATCGATTCGAGCATCTGCGTCGCCACGACGACGGGCTTGCCCAGCCGCCGCGCGGCGCGGGTGATGCGCTTCTGGAGGCCCGGCACCTTCTCCAGCGGCATTTCGACGCCGAGGTCGCCGCGCGCCACCATCAGCGCGTCGGAGATCTCGATGATCTCATCGAGGCGGCTGATCGCCTGCGGCTTCTCGATCTTCGCCATCACCGAGGCCCGCCCGCGCGCCGTCTTGCGCACCTC
>JAIYAB010000137.1 GCA_027489275.1 Hyphomicrobiales bacterium | reverse complement strand
GAGGTCGCGCACCTCCAGCGGCAGGCGCAGCATCACGTATCCCGCCTCGCGCGCGCCCGCCTCCCACGCCGCCTCCAGGATGCGTTCCATCTCCGGATCGTTCACGGCCGGGATGATCGGCGCGACCATCACCGAGGTGGGAATCCCTGCCTGCGCCAGGGCGCGGATCGCTTCCAGCCGCCGGTGCGGGGCGCTGGCGCGCGGCTCCATCGAGCGCGCGAGCTTGCCGTCGAGCGTCGTCACGGACAGAGCGACCTTCGCCAGCCCCTTCTCCGCCATGGGTCCGAGGATGTCGATGTCGCGCGTCACCAGCGCCGACTTGGTGACGATGCCGACCGGGTGGTTCGCCCGCGACAGAACCTCGAGGATCTGCCGCATCACGCGGTGCTCGCGCTCGATCGGCTGGTAGGGGTCCGTGTTGGTGCCGATGGCGATGGTCTTCGGCATGTATCCCTGCGCGCCCAACTCGCGCTCGAGGACCTGCGCCGCGCCTGTCTTGACGAAAAGCTTCGTCTCGAAGTCGAGCCCCGGCGACAGGCCCATATAGGCGTGCGTCGGACGCGCGAAGCAGTAGACGCAGCCGTGCTCGCAGCCGCGATACGGGTTGATCGACCGGTCGAAGGAGATGTCGGGCGACTCGTTGCGCGTGATGACCGACTTCGCTTTCTCCGGCGTGACCTCGGTGCGCAGCGCCGGCAGTTCGGCCGCGCTGCCCCAGCCGTCGTCCTCCGTCTCCCGGGCGACGGGCTCGAACCGGCCCGACCGGTTGGTCGCGGTGCCCCGGCCGCGGCGGCGCGCGGGATCGACCAGCTCGGCCACACAGGATCGCCCCTCGCCGACCTGGAAGTTGGCGGGGCCCTGACCGGGCCGCCCAAGGGGCGGTCCATCCGGCGGCGGTCGGCGAAGCCGGTCCGAAGCGGCCGTAGCGGTCTTGCCGGAGCGCATCGCGCGTTTCTCCCCAATGAGAACAGATCATGAACTCATCATCGAACAGCGGCGAAAGCAAGACGTCGTTCTTGAATTGTTCACAGCTTCCCGCCGAGCGGAAGCTTGGCCGCCACCTCGATGTTGCGCTGCAGCACGAGGTCTGCCTAGGTGATGCGATGGTCACCGCGCTCGTCATCGTCCGGCAGGACGACTCCGGACTGCTCGACACGCTCGCCGCGCTGGTTCCCGCGGTGGCGGACGGCGTGGTGCGCGACGCGCTGCTGTTGTCCGTCCGCGACAGCGACTTCCTGCGCACTGTCGCCGACGCGTCCGGTTGCGGCCTCGTTACCGCCGGCGCGCCCGACCTGCTGGCGCAGGGCGCCCGCGCCGCGCGTTCGCCCTGGGTGCTGGCAATCGAGGCCGGGATGGTCCCGGGCGGGCTCTGGATGGACGACGTCGCCGACGCCGTGGCGACGCAGCAGCCGTCCGTCTTCACGCTGCGGACCCGCGGCGGGCCGGCGCAGGCCCTGCGGGCCGCCGCCCTCAACGCCGCCGTCTCGCTGTTCGGCCGGGCATCGCGGGATCTGGGGCTCGTGGCCCCGCGTGAAGCCCTGATGGGCGCGAGGCCTCCCCGCGTCAGGCGGCTGCCGAGCCCGCTGCACGACCGGCGCGGGCCGCGGCGCTCGTCATAGGCGCACCGTCCGCTGGAAGGTGTTGCACTGTCGCACATCGCCGCCCTTCAGACCCACGGTCAGCCAGCGCACGCGCTGTTCCGACGAGCCGTGCGTGAAGCTGTCGGGCACGATGCGGCCCTGGGTCTGTCGCTGGATACGGTCGTCGCCGATCGCGGTGGCGGCGTTCACCGCGTCGCGGATGTCCTTCTCGGTGATGTTGCCGTGACGCTGGTTCATCTTGTTGGCCCACACGCCGGCCAGGCAGTCCGCCATCAGTTCGACGCGCACGGAGAGGCTGTTGGCCTCCGCCCTGTCGCCCGAACGCACCTGCTGCGCGCGCACATCATCGAGGATGCCGAGCAGGTTCTCGATGTGGTGGCCCACCTCGTGCGCGATGACGTAGGCGTAGGCAAACTCGCCGCCGCCGCCGAAGCGCTGCTGCATTTCCTTGAAGAAGGACGTGTCCAGATACACCTTGCGGTCCTTCGGGCAATAGAACGGCCCCGTCGCCGCCTGCGCGGGACCGCAGGGCGAAGAGGTGTAGCCCGAGAACAGCACGAGCCGCGGCGGCTCGTAGCGCCGGTTCACCTGCTGCGGCAGCACCTGCGTCCACACGTCCTCGGTCTCGCCGAGGATCTTGGCGACGAACAGCCCGATCTGGTCGTCGGGCGGCGCGCTCGTGCGCGGCTGCGCCTCCTGGTAGCGCGGGGCGGGCTGGCCGCCGCCGGTCATCATCTCGGCGCCGCCGATCAGGATGGCGGGATTGATGCCGAGCGCCCAGCCGATGATTCCGAGCACCACAACGGCGCCGATGCCGAGGCGCCCGCCGCCGCCGCCGAGCCCGAATCCGCTGCGGCTGCCGCCTCCCGCGCCACCATCGCCGCGACGATCCTCGACGTTCTGTGAGGTCCTCAGGTCATCCCAGCGCATGGCGGTCCACCCTCGATCGGTCGCGGCGTCGGCCGCCACGACCAAATCAATGCCGCGCTCGCGTTCCGGTTGCAACCGGGAGCGGGCGTCCGGCTTTGTCGGCGCGATGCCGGACCGCGCGCTCGGCCCCTACTCTGCAGCCTCCTGCACGGGGCCTGGCGGCGTCCAGCGCAGCACGGGCGCGCGGGCGGCGCGGGTTTCGTCCAGCCGCCGGCGCGGCGCTAGGCGCGGCGCCTGCGTGAAGCGCTCCGTGTCGCCGTCGCGGACGGAGAAGCACAGGTCGCGCAGCGTCGCCACGAAGAGGTCGAGCGAGGCCTTGGATTCGCTCTCCGTCGGCTCGATCAGCATGGCCCCGTGCACGACGAGCGGGAAGTAGACCGTCATCGGGTGGTAGCCCTCGTCGATCATCGCCTTGGCGAAGTCGAGCGTGGTGACGCCGGTGTTCTTCAGCCACGTGTCGTCGAACAGCGCCTCGTGCATGCACGGCTTGTCGCCGAAGGGCTGCGACATCAGGTCGGCGAGGCCGACACGGATGTAGTTGGCGTTCAGCACCGCGTCCTCGGATGCCTGCCTCAGCCCGTCGGCCCCGTGCGAGAGCATGTAGGACAGCGCCCGCACGAACATGCCCATCTGGCCGTGGAAGGCCGTGAGCCGGCCGAAAGGCCGCGCGTCGCCGGCCTCCGCGGCATGCTCGACGAGGGCGAAACGCTCGCCGTCCCGGCGCAGGAACGGCACCGGCGCGAAGGGTGCGAGGCGTCCCGAGAGCACCACCGGGCCCGAGCCCGGCCCGCCGCCGCCATGCGGGGTGGAGAACGTCTTGTGCAGGTTGATGTGCATGGCGTCGACGCCGAGGTCGCCCGGGCG
>JAIYAB010000097.1 GCA_027489275.1 Hyphomicrobiales bacterium | reverse complement strand
TCACCGACTGGTTGCACTGCCTGCTGCAGGCGCTTTCCGGCAAGCCGGGAACGGCGACGGCGCTTACGTCCGTCCTCGACACATTCACGCAATCCCTGCAGAACCTCGCCACCGACCCTGCCTCGTCGACAGCGCGGGCCGGCGTCATCTCCGCGGCGAGAACCCTTGCATCCAGCATCGTGAGCGCGTCGAGCGGCGTGCAGGACCTTCGGACCCAGGCCGAGCAGTCGATCGGCTCGGCCGTGACGCGTGTGAACGAGTTGCTGAAGGGGATCGCCGCCTCCGACCGCCGCGTCGCCGAGACGCTCGGCCGCGAGCCGGCACTGCTCGACCAGCGCGACGCGCAGATCAACGAGCTGGCCAAGCTTATCGACGTGCGCGTGCAGGAAAACAACGACGGCTCGGTGACGCTGACCACCCAGGCGGGACTGCGCCTCTATGGCGCCGGCCAGCCGGCGACCTTCTCCTTCGACGCACGGGGAACGCTTTCTGCCGGCTCGCTCTACACCAACGGCGTGGACCGCGGCGTCGGCACGATCACGGTCTCCTCCGGGGGCGGCTCCATCGACGCCATCGCGCAAGGGCTGATCCGCTCCGGCGAGATCGCCGGCCTCATCGAACTGCGCGACAAGACGCTCGTGGATGCGCAGAAGCAACTCGACGAGCTCGCCGCATCGCTCTCCGGCTCGCTGTCGAACCGCACGCAGGCCGGCGCAGCCGCGACGGCCGGCGCCTTCACCGGTTTCGACGTCGACCTCACCGGTCTTCAGCCGGGCAACGTCGTCACGCTGACGGCGACCGTCGGCGGCACGCCGCGCACCTTCTCGATCATCCGCGTCGACGCCGGCGGCACGCTGCCGGCCAACGCGACGCCCGATCCCAACGACACCGAGATCGCTATCCCGTTCGGCGCCGGCACGGCCGCGGCCGCCGCGGCTCTGGATACGGCGCTGGGGGCGGGCTTCACCGTGTCCAACCCGGCCGGCAGCACGCTGCGCATCCTCAACGACGGCGCAGCGGCCACGACGGTCACAGGCCTCTCGGCCTCGATCACGAACACAGGTCTCGTCGGCAGCGGGCCGGAACTCGCGCTCTTCTTCGACGGCGCCAGCCCGGCGTCGCCGTTCACCGGATCCTTCCAGAACGGATCCCAGAAGGTCGGACTGGCCGGGCGGTTGATCGTCAACCCGGGCGTCGTCGCCGATCCCAGCCGGCTCGTCGTCTATTCGACCTCGCCGCTGACGCCCTCGGGCGACTCGACCCGGCCCGCCCTGCTGCTCGAGCGGCTGACGCAGGGCATCCAGACCTTCTCGCCCGGCGCCGGCATCGGCGGCGCGACGTCGCCGTTCACCGGGACCGTGACGGCGTTCGCGCGCCGTCTCGTGGACACGCAAGCGGAGACGGCGGCCTCGGCCGCCCGGCTCGACGAGGGGCAGAAGATCGTCCAGGCCTCGATCGACGCCCGCTACGGCCAGGCAAGCGGTGTCAGTGTCGACCAGGAGCTGAGCCAGCTCGTGCAGATCCAGAACGCCTATTCGGCCAACGCCCGCATCATGAGCGCCGTCCGCGACATGCTGGACGTGCTGTTGCGGATCTGAGGAGGCCTGAACGATGAGCAGCATCTCCAACACCTTCCCCGGCAGCTACTCGCTCGAGTCGCTGTCCGCCCGCCGCAACGCCGACCGCTTCGCATCCATGCGTGAAACCATGGAGGACCTGCAGCGGCAGATGTCGACGGGCCTGAAGGCGGACGACTGGGTCGGGCTCGGCGGCGACCGGCTGCCCTCGCTCGACGTGCGGTCGCGGATGTCGCTGCTGGACGGCTACGCCTCCGTCGCGCAGGACGCATCGCTCCGGCTCAAGGTCATGGACCAGACGCTGTCCGCGATCGACAAGAGCCGGCGCGACGCCGCGACCGAGCTCAACCTGGACAGCTACGCGCTTCGTTCGGGCGGTTCGACGCAGGGGCAGATCCTGCTGTCCAACCGCTTCCGCGATGCGGTCGACCTGCTGAACCAGAGCGTCGGGGACCGCTACCTGTTCTCCGGCCGCTCGACGGACACGCGCCCCCTGGCGAGCGCGGACACCATCCTGGACGGCGCGCCGCCGCTCATCGGGCTTCGGCAGGCGATCGCGACCCGCAAGACCGCCGACCTCGGCAGCGGGCTCGGCGGCCTCGCCGTGGGCGTTGCCGGCAACGTGGCGACGGTGACGAAGCCCGGCGCGGGCGGCCTCACCGTCAGCGGAGCCAGCAGCTTCGACTTCACCACGCAGCCCGTCGAGGGCGCGACCTATTCTCTGGCCCTGACCCTGCCCGACGGCAGCACCGAAACCGTGTCGCTCACGGCCCGCAGCGCCGCCGGCGTCGGCTCGGCGGCAGGCAGCTTCGTCATCGGCGCATCGTCGGCGGCGACGGCTGCGAACTTCCAGACGGCGCTGACCGCGGCGCTCACGGAGCTCGCGGGCACAGCATTGCCGGCGGCGTCCGCTCTGCAGGCCTCCCGCGACTTCTTCGCGGGGACTATCCCCGGGACCGTCGACTGGTACGTCGGCGACTCGACCGCCGCGCCGCGGCAGACGGCGCTGGCCCGCCTCGACGACGGCGATCCCGTCGCCACCGGCGCGCAGGCTGACGAGCCGGCGCTGCAGGCGGTGCTCGTGCACATGGGCGTGATGGCCGCCGAGAGTTTCCCGACGAGCGACCCGCTGTCGCCCCGGCGCTACGACGCGCTGCGCCAGCGTCTCGGCGCCGGTCTCGCCGAGGCCTCGGGAGCGCCGCGGGTGCAGTTCATCCAGGAGGAGTTGGCGCTGGCAGCCGTCGAGATCAACACGGCCAACGAGCGCAACACGGCCGCCAAGAACCTCTACCAGACCCAGCTCACCGAGCTCGAGGGCGTCTCGCTGGAGGAGACTGTCGCCAAGCTCCTCAGCCTGCAGACTCAGTTGCAGGCGAGCTATCAGACGACGTCGATGATCTCCCAGATGTCGCTGGTCAACTACCTCTGAGCGGGGATCGCCAGCGGCCCAGGTGGAAGTCGCCGTTGTTCGCGCCAGTGCAGTTCAGCAGGGAGAAACAGTCCGTCCTCAGCAGGATCGGGACTAACGCAGGGGCGGACACGCCCTCGTTCCGGCGATCCCCAACCGGGACCGCGTGGTCCCGACGGACGGCGGGCGACATGGCGCAGCCGCGGGTGCTGCGCCGCGCATAACGCGCCTCGCCTAAGCCGCCTCGGCGCGGGCGCGCAGGCCTTCGGCGATGTTGCGGTTGATCTGCACGAGCACGTCGGCGCGGCGCGGATCGGGCTCCTGCGTCAGCTCGAGCGTACGCTTGAAAATGAAGATCGCGAGGTTGGCAACGTTCTGCTTGATCGGGCGCGGCAGCGGGTTGCTCTCCTCGGTGACGGAGGAGACCAGCACGGTCCACAGCTTGCGATTGTTCAGCAGCACAGGCTCGAACTCCGCCTTGCGGACGTCCCATTCGTCGAGCACCTGCTGGATGCGTGCGGCAGCCTTCAGAAGGACGTGGGCTTCGAGCTCGCGCGGGGGCAATCCCGCTTGGGATACGACACCGTAGGCTTTAGCCGCGCTGTGCATGAGCCATCAACTCCGCTTCGTACTCAATCAGCTTCTTTGCCAACTTGAGAGCTTTGTACATTTGGTCCGTTAAGATCAGGTTGTTGATATCGGCGATGATCGCCAAAGAACTCGGCGCGGCCTGGGTAAACTGTGTTATCAGATCAATGTAATTCTTCTGATATTTTGACATGTCGTTGGCGATATACATCAATTGAACAGTGAAGTAGATCTTCTTCGCGACCGTATCTGCGCCGTCCTCGGTCAGGATGTCCTTCTCGCGAAGGATCGGGCAGCTACCTTCGATGAAAAAGCGGGCACGGTTGTCGCCGTTGCGCAGCACGACGTTTCCGATCAGGATTCGTTCGCCCGGTTTCAGCTCGACTTTCAGCGCCATGATCACAACCCGATCGTGTCTAAGGTCGGAACTGTGCGCATAAGTAGTTAATTTGGGAATAACTGCCGCAATTGGCGGTGAGACTGGGCCGCCGCGCCGGAGGCGCCGAAGATGGGCCGCCCAAAGGAAAGGGGCGGGCCATGGGCCCGCCCCTTCGAGACTGTCGTCCTCGAGCGGATCAGAACAGCCGCAGGACGGCCTGTTCGCGCTGGGATGCCAGCGAGAGCGAGGTCTGGGCAAGCTGGCCGCGCGTGTTGAGCGAGATCAGGTTGGCGCCTTCCTCGTTCACGTCCGCGAGGGTCAGCGAGTCCGCGCCCGTCTTCAGCGTGTTGATCATCGACTGCGTGAAGTCCTGGCGGGTCTTCACGATGGCGGCGTTGGCGCCCAGCGCGCTGGCCTCTGCACGAAGGGTGGTGACAGCCTTCGTCAGGTTGGTCAGCTGCGTCTCGATCGCCACGTTGCCGGCCGTG
>JAIYAB010000276.1 GCA_027489275.1 Hyphomicrobiales bacterium | reverse complement strand
GGACGGCATGATGGTCCACCTCGCCAATCGCGACCTCGCCTTCGCCGCCGTGTCGCGCGCGCCGATCGACCAGATTGAGCGCTTCCGCCGCCGCATGGGGTGGCAGTTTTCGTGGGTCTCTTCCCACGCAAACAGCTTCAACCACGACTTCGAGGTCAGCTTCACGCCTGAGGCCGTCGCTGAGGGTGATGTCTCCTACAACTTCGCGAAGCAGGCTCGCATCGGACAGGAAATGCCCGGCCTCAGCGTGTTCTTCAAGGACGAGGAGGGCAGCATCTATCGCACCTACTCGACCTATGGACGAGGCGTGGAGGCAATGATCGGAGCCTACCGCCTGCTCGACCTCACGCCGATGGGCCGTGACGAGGACGGCCTGGACTACACGATGCAGTGGGTGCGCCACCACGACCTGTACGAGACGGCCCGAACCGCGAAGGCCGCGACGTGTTGCGGCGGGCAATCGTGAGGGTCCGGATGGGCATGCGAACCAGATCGGGACGCTTCGGGAGCGGCGGCTTCGCCGCTGCCGGCGTCCTGGCCCTGGCCGCGGCGCCGACCTTCGCCGCGATGGCGCTGTGGACGACGATTGAGGCCGATCCACCCGGCATGATCTGCGCGAGCAACCCGGGCTGGATCGATGGGATGACGGTCATGTATGCCCTGATGAGCATCTTTAACCTCTCGCCCTGGGCCAGGCTTCACTCGGTTCGCGCAGAAACACTCTCCAGTCGGGATACCGCTACGGGCCATCCCCGAGAGCTGACCGATCCCGATTGACGTCCTTCCACGTTGGTGGGACGCTACATCCATCGCGCGCCGCATGGATCGAGAGCCGTCGCCAGGGGCATACCCTGTAGATCGATCCTGCGTGCGGACACTGGCGGAGTTCAGCCATGTCGACTGCAAAGCCGCTTTTCGCCGTCCTTCGACAATCCGTATCGCCGAGCGTCGTCGACGCGCTGGAGGTGCTTGTCCGGACGGGGAGCGATGCGGACCTCAACCGCGTCAACTGCATCGTCTTCGCCCAGCAGCGGGGTCTCGACGTGGAGGCCGTCATCGGCGGCTTCCTGCACGCGGCCCGCATCGGTCTGTTCGACCTGTCCTGGAACATGCTGTGCCCGGGCTGCGGCGGCGTTCTGCACGCAGGAATGACGCTGAAGTCGCTCGACCATGCCACCTACCATTGCGCGCTGTGTTCGGCCGGCTACGAGCCAACTCTCGATGAAATGGTCGAAGTGACGTTCACGGTGAGCCCGCGCATCCGGCGCATCGGCGCGCACGATCCCCATCAACTGGCCATGTGGGACTATGCGCGGCAGGTGTTCTGGAGCTCCGGCACCGACATTCCCGATGACGGCTTTTCGGAGCTTCTCCAGGACGTCGTCCTCGACGCGATCGAACTGCCCGCAGGAGAACGCGCGATCCTTTCGGTCCACTTGCCGGAGGGCTTCATCATCGTCTTCGATCCGGTCTCCCACACGACCCAGTTCCTCGACGTCAAGGGAGAGGCAACGCGGGAGCGCCAGCAGGTGTCGCTGGTGTTCAACTCCGTGGGTGCGGCCAAGGGCACGGTGGAATTGCGCCCAGGTCCGCTCCGGCTCAGCCTCGAAAACCACACCGACACGCGCGTGTTGCCCGGCCTTTGGATCGCCAACGACGCGATGCACGCTCTGCTTGGACGAAGAAGGCCCTTCGTCACGGCCAAGCGTCTGCTCAGCAACCAGACGTTCCGCGACCTCTACCGGACGGACACGATTGCCGTGGACCAGCGGTTCAAGATCACCAGCCTGACGTTCCTTTTCACCGACCTGAAGGGCTCGACCGCCCTGTACGACCAGGTCGGGGATCTCGTGGCGTTCGACCTCGTGCGTGCGCATTTTGTCGTCATCCTCGATATCGTGGCAGCCGAGGGCGGTGCGGTGGTCAAGACGATCGGGGATGCCGTGATGGCGACATTCCCCACTCCCGATCGGGCCCTCGCCGCAGCACTGCAGATGCGTGAGGCCATGGAGGCGCTCAACCGGGAGCGCGGGCGAGAAGACCTGCTGCTCAACATCGGGCTCCACGAAGGACCCTGCCTCGCGGTGATGCTGAATGACAGGCAGGACTACTTCGGCCAGACGGTCAACGTGGCGTCGCGGGTTCAGCATCTGGCCCGGTCGCAGTCGATCTTCACGACCGGGCAGGTGATGCGAAACGCCGACGTCGCCCGGCTGCTCGAGGAAGCCTCCCTCATCGCCGTGCCGCACCACGCCGACATTCGGGGCGTGGCGGACAAGGTGGAGCTGTTCGAGATCCCCTAAGCGGAAGCCGCCGAGCGGGGCGCTCATCAATGTGAGGGCCGCTAGAGCTGTGAACCAACCGCGGGTCCAAGCATGAGATCAACGGCAGGACCGCTGCGGTAATTCTGGAGGGGCTGGATCACAGCCAAGGGCACCGATCTGGCGGCGCCGCCGGTTAACTTCGGTTCTTTGTGGCCGCCCGACGAAAAGTCGTCGCGACCAGTCGCCTACCGCACAAGGCGGCCTCCGCCACCCGGCCAAGTCGACGGCTCAGCGCACGTAGGTCGCGCCGTTCATGTCGAGCGTTGCCCCCGTCAGATGACGCGCGAGGCCAGACGCAAGGAAGGCCACTGTCTGGCCGATCTCACGCGGCGGGACCCATTCGCCCATGGCCAACGACGCGGTGACCGTAGCCTCGCCGCCGGGCTGGAGGGCGGCGAACTCCTCCGACATGCGCGTGCGCACGATCCCCGGCGCGATGACGTAGCTGAGGATGCCCTCGCGGGCGTAGCCGCGGGCGATGGTCTGTGCAGCAGCCTTGATGGCCGCCTTCGACGCCGCATAGGCGATCTGGGCGGGATTGGTGGAGCCGCGCTGGGCGTTCCAACTGGACAGCGTGATCAGCACGCCGCCCGATCCGCGACCCCGCCAGTGGCGGACGGCATGGCGCATCAGACGCGCGGGCGCCGTCACGTTGACCTGCAGTTGCGCCGACCAAGACCTGTCCCAGGTCTCGTCGTCGTCGTCGACCCCGCCCCACAAGAGGTTGGCAGCGTTGAGCACAACGACATCGACCCCTCCGCGCCACGCCGAGGCCTCCGCCCACAGCCGATCAACGGCGGCATTGTCGGCGAAGTCGGCGGCGACGAAGTGCTTGCTTTCAGCAGCGACGGAAGCCAGCGCCTGTTCTGCACCGGCGCGATCGCCCGGTCCGAGATGGTGCCCGATCACGGCCGCTCCGGCCTCGCCGAGGACTGCTGCGGTCGCGGCGCCGATCCCGCTTGAGGCACCGGTCAACAGGATGGTCTTGCCGTGCAGGTCGATCATGACGTCGATGTTCCCTTCGCCAGCGATGTGCGCAACGTCGTCAGCGGCCGATGGCCTGCAGTGTTGGCGTCATCTCGATGTGCCTCCAGCGGTGTTGCTGTGCGGACCTTTGTCAACGCAAATACGAGCGAAACTGAACTTGCTGTGCGGCGGGGGGGGGGCGCCCCGTCCGTCGGGCCGAGCGGAGGGTGACGTCGATGACCGAGGCAACTGCTGGAGCTGAGGACAGATGGGCCATCGCCGATCTGCTGCATGTGTACTGCGAGGCGCTGGATTCGATGGATCTCGATCGCCTGCGGTCCGTCTTCACGGCCGACTGCGAGGTGGCCTTCGGGCCGGACGAGCGGCTGAACGCGAAGGGCGTGGACCAGCTGATTGCGGCGTTGTCGCGGCTGTGGCGGTGGCGGCGGACGTCCCATCACCTGTCCAACATGAGGATCGTCTTCGAGGGTTCGAACGCCGCCGAGGTCGTGAGCTATGTGATCGCCTGGCACGAGCGGCCGGACAGCAGCACGGCGACGCTCTACGGCATCTATCGCGACAGGGTCGTTCGCACGTCCTCGGGGTGGTGCATTGCATCGCGGCGGCAGGAGATGAACGGGGCGGACGCCGGCTTTTCCGTTAGGATCTTTCCGGCAACGCGGCGACCGCCGCCCGAGGGGTGGGTTGCGCCGCAAATCGACGGACTTGCGATGCGCTCATCCTGACATCGCTTGCCAGCGCGCCGGGCGCAACTTGCCGCATCGCGAGGACAATGCGAAGGCCCTTTGCATTGCAGCTTGGGTGCCTCTTCGCGCACTGCGGCAACGAGTTTTGGCTGGTCGACCGAAGTCTTCGAGCGCATAGTTGGTTTGCCGATACGAGTGACAGCGGAGGCGCAGCAGCCGATGTCCCAGTCTTCTCGCCACGACGCATGGCAGGCCGGCGACAGCTATGACATCTACATGGGCCGCTGGAGCCGCGGGATCGCCCCGCGCTTTCTCGACTGGCTCTCCCCGCAGCGACAACTCGACTGGCTTGACGTCGGGTGTGGCACCGGCGCGCTCTCGGCGGCGATCCTGGCGCGCTGCGACCCGAAGAGCCTGCTCTCCATAGATCCCTCCGAGGGCTTCCTGACGAAGGCCCGCGCAGCCCTGCAGGACAACCGCGTCCACTTCAGGCAGGGCGACGCGCAGGATCTGCCCGTTGAGGCGGCGAGCCGGGACAGGATCGTCTCGGCGCTGGTTCTTAACTTCGTACCCGACAGGGGCAAGGCTTTGGCCGAGATGAAGCGCGTGGCGCGCCCGGGTGCGACCGTCGCGTTCTACGTATGGGACTATCCTGGCGGCGGCATCGCCTTCATGCGCGCCTTCTGGACCACTGCGACGGCGCTCGATCCTGCGGCCAGCGACCTGACAGAGGATCGGCGCTTCCCGTTCTGCACGCCGCGCGACCTGACCGCACTCGCGGAGAAGGCAGGGCTGTCGTCAGTTACGTGTGAGGCGATCGAGATCCCGACGGTCTTCGCGGATTTCGACGACTACTGGGTGCCCTTCACGCTGGGCGCGGGGCCTGCCCCGGGCTACTGCGCAAGCCTCGCCGAAGACGCGCGCCAACGCCTGAAGGAGCGCCTCCGCGACAGTCTTCCCCGAAACCCGGATGGCTCCATCCCCCTCACGGCGAGGGCATGGGCGGTCAGGGGCCGATGCTGAGGGACTTGGCTGCCGTTCGATGACAATGAGCCACGGCTCGGCTCGGTCATGACCAATCGGCGGCGGCGAATGATCTGCCGAAGTACCGCGGGGACGATCCATGCAGATCTCCTTTGAAGGCAAATCTGTCGTCGTGACCGGATCCAGTCGCGGCATCGGCTTTGCCACGGCCCGGCAATTCGCGCGCGCTGGCGCTCGCGTTGCGATCTGCGCGCGGGGGCAGGCTGGTCTCGATGCAGCAGCTGCTGCGATCGAGCCGGACACTCCCAGGCTGCACGCAGCGATCTGCGACATCGCAGATCCGGCTGCGACGGCGACGTTCATCGCGGATGCGGCCGCGGTCATGAGCGGCATCGATGTCCTCGTCAACAACGCGTCTGGCATGAGCAAGGGCGGCGATGAGGAGGCATGGCAGGCTGGTGTCGGCGTTGATCTGATGGGAACCGTGCGGGCGACCCGCGCCGCAGTCCCGTTTCTGGCGCGCTCGGGCGCGGGCGCGATCGTCAACATCTCTTCGATCCGCGGCATTACCGGCTCCGCGCGCCTTCCAGCATATGCCGCGGTCAAGTCGGCGATCATCAACTACACGATCTCGGAGGCGGTGGCCCTGTCCGGCTGCCGCATCCGCGTCAATGCCATAGCCCCCGGATCGATCGAATTCCCGGGCGGGAACTGGGAGGCGAGGAAACAGGAAGAGCCCGCATTGTATGAGGCCACCGTGAAGCGCGTCCCGTGGGGTCGGCTGGGCACAGCCGACGAGGTTGCCAACGTCGCCCTCTTTCTCGCGAGTGAGGCGGCAAGCTGGGTGACAGGGCAAGTCGTGATTGTCGATGGCGGGCAGATTCACGCGTAAGGGTCCTATCGGACAAGCCTTGCCGATCGAGCCAGCGCTCAGCAGGTCTGGATCGCTCCGACCCCTTGACCGCTCAGGACGCCTGTCAATCGGCGTTCTTGGACATCGGCAGGTTTCCTGTGTTCAGGACGGCTTTCGGGCGGCTGCGCGCTTATGGGCCTTCAGCGCGGCCAGACGCCCGTCTCGCCAGTTGCTCAGCCGCTTGACGCGCTCGGGGGTCTGCGGCTCTGGCCATTCCGCCATGACCGCGTCGGTCGCGGCTTTGGTAAAGGCTGGTCGACCTTCCGACTGCTTCACCATCGCGTCGAGCGAGGCAGCGTAGCGGCTGGCATAATCGGGGATGCCGCCTGGGGCATTGAGTTCGATCGTCTCGAAGGGACCCATGAAGGACCAGCGCAGGCCAAGCCCGTCGCGGATCGTCTTGTCGAGGTCCTTGGGCGAGCAAACGCCGTCCGCGACGATGCGAAAGGCTTCGGCCAGCAATACGGCCTGAAGCCGGTTCAGCACGAAACCGGGGCTTTCCTTTTTCAGGATGATCGGCACTTGTCCGGCCATCTCGTAAAGACGCCTCGCCCTCGCCACGGTCTTGGGATCGGTCCAAGGTGCGGGAGCGATCTCTACGATGGGCACGAGATGGGGCGGATTGACCGGATGCGCGACGAGGCAGCGCGCGCGTCCTTTCAGGTCTTCGCTGAACAGCGACGCCACGATAAAAGAAGTCGAAGACGCGAGGATGCAGGCCGGAGGCGCCAGCGCGTCCATCTGCGCGAACAGCGCCTTCTTCGTTTCAATTGTTTCCGGTCCGCTCTCCTGCGCGAGTGCAGCCCCCTTGAGCGCATCCCCGAGGTCTTGCGCGATGCGGATCCGCTTCAGCGATCCGCCCGGATCGTCGACGAGCCCATGGCCTGCAAGCTCCTTGAGGTTGCGCCCGATATGCGCTCTCGCGGCCTTTGCCGCGCCCGGCGCGGGGTCGTGCATTGCCACATCGAAGCCGTGGCTGGCGAAGATCGTGGCCCAGGCCCGGCCGATCAGGCCCGAGCCGATGATGGCGATCGTGATCAAGTACAGACCCTCCCCATGTCGGCATCCTCCAAAATGCAAAGAACAGGCAATCGCCGACAGGCCCGATTCGACGACAAACTCTATCTCGACGCGGAGCGACTGGTGCTGGTCAACGAAAGAAGAGGATAGTTGTGGTGCGGAGGCCCCTGACGCTGCGCTGGCTGCCAAGCAGTTTGACGCCCCCCCCACGGCGGCGCCCGGCAGGCTGATCCTCAAGCAACCGAACACAAGGGCGGCCGCACTTCGATCAGCCGTCGGGCCGCCGCTCCCGCGCTCAGCGCATAGCCAACATCGCCGTGGATCAAGATTAACGTCGTGGCTCCCTCCATGAGGAGCGCGATTTCGCGCGCCCGAACGTCAGCCTCTGCGACACCGTCCCGAGCCAGCCGCTCTCCAAGCCATGCCTCCAGCGCAGCCTTGTGCCGGCGCGCGATGGCCCGAGCCGGATGTCCCTTAAGGTCGGCGAGTTCCATGGCGAGGCGGGTGAAGCCCGCTCCCGCCCAGCGCGGCTTCGAGGCCCATTGGGCCAGCCCGACAAAGATCTGTTCGACGACCTCGCCCGGAGATCCGACCAAGCTGTCGCCCCAGCGACGGAAGCGCTCCAGGGCCAGAGCCTGCTGGTCGTCCAGCGCTGCCGCGAGCAGTTCGTCCTTGCTCGCGAAATGGTTGTAGAGCGTCCGCTTCGTGATCCGGGCCGCGGCGGCGATCTCATCCACGCCAATCCGGTTAAAGCCCTGCTGGTAGAACAGCTCGTAGCTCCGGTCGAGGATCTGCCGACGCGTCTCGCGGTTCCGAGGCATGGTCGAACTCACATGTAGACCCGATAGTGAATGTACTCCTGTCCTCGCCAGCGGCAAGCTGAGCATCAGACTTCGCGATCGGGCGGGG